>NZ_JAKFEF010000072.1:0-13977 GCF_036675785.1 Aromatoleum sp. | reverse complement strand
GTGACGATGATCGCCGCGGCGGCGGACAGCAGCAGCGCGGGGATCTGCGCGACGAGTCCGTCGCCGATCGTCAGCAGCGCGTACAGTCGGAACGAGTCGCCGATCGACAGGCCGTGCATCAGCGCGCCGATCGCGACGCCGCCGACGAGGTTGATGATCAGGATCAGGATGCCTGCGATCGCGTCGCCGCGCACGAACTTCGACGCGCCGTCCATCGCGCCGTAGAAGTCCGCCTCGGTCGCGACTTCGCGCCGGCGCGCCTGCGCCTTCTCCTGGTTGATCAGGCCGGCATTCAGGTCCGCGTCGATCGCCATCTGCTTGCCCGGCAGCGCGTCGAGCGTGAAGCGCGCCGACACCTCCGAGATCCGCTCGGCGCCCTTCGTGACGACGACGAAGTTGATGATCATCAGGATCACGAACACGACGAGGCCGACAACAAAGTTCCCGCCGATGACGACGTTGCCGAAGGCCTCGATGACGCGGCCGGCGGCGTGCGTGCCTTCGTGGCCATCGAGCAGCACGACGCGGGTCGACGCGACGTTGAGCGTGAGCCGCATCAGCGTCGTCGCGAGGATCACGGTCGGGAACACCGAGAAGTCGAGCGGGCGGCGCGCCGTGACGCTGACGAGGATCACGATCAGCGCGAGCACGATGTTGAACGTGAACAGCACGTCGAGCAGCACCGGCGGCAGTGGCAGGATCACCATCGCGAGGATGGCCATCAGGAACAGCGGCGCGACGACGCGGTGGCGGCGCAGTTCGGCGAGAAGTCGGTTGAGTGTGTTCATGGCGGAGCGCTCGTTCGAGTACGGCTCAGGCGAGATGCGGAGGGACGGCGAGGTCGTGCGGCAGCTGCGGCAGCGCGTTGCGGCGCCCGCCGCGGAACGCCGCGAGCTGCAGCACGTAGGTCAGCACCTGCGCGACCGCCTTGTACAGTTGCGCCGGGATCTGCTGGTGGACCTGCGTCGTGTTGTAGATCGCGCGCGCGAGCGGCGGCATCGAGACGACCTCGACGCCGTGCTCCGCCGCGAGCTCGCGGATGTACAACGCCATTTCGTCGACGCCTTTCGCGACGAGAAACGGCGCCTCGGCGCGCTTGTCGTCGTATTTCAGCGCGACCGCGTAGTGCTCGGGGTTGACGACGACGACGTCGGCGGTCGGCACCGCCTTCCTGACGCTGCGCCGCGCGATCTGCTGCTGCAGCTGGCGGACGCGCTGGCGCACTTCGGGGCGCCCCTCGGACGTCTTGTATTCTTCCTTGACGTCGCGCTTCGTCATGCGCTGGTCGCGCAGGAACACCATCGACTGCACCGGCAGGTCGATCAGCGCGAACAGCACGAACACCGCGCACAGCGCGAGGACGCCGTCGAGCATCAGGGCCGCGCCGTGCGCGAGCGCGTCGTTGAGCGACTGCGACTGCAGCGCGAGGTAGGACGGCACCATGCTGCGGCTGACGTGGTACAGCACGACCAGCAGCGCGATCGCCTTGAACATCGCGGACGCGACTTCGATTGCGTGCTTCAGCTTGAAGATGCGCCTGAAATACGAAAGCGGGCTGAGCCTTTCGAGTTTCGGCTTGAGCTGCTCGACGCTCAGCACCCAGCCGCCGGGGAAGAGCGCGCCGAGCGCGACGGTCGCCGGCACGACGAACAGCGGCAGGACCATCTTCAGCAGCAGCAGCATCGACGTGGAGAACGCGTTCGACCAGACGTTGTCGTGGGCGCCGTCGGCATCGAGTGTCGCGAAACCGAGATGGAACAGCTCGCGGAAGTCCTCGAGATAGCCGGGTGCGAGCATCGAGACGAGTTGCAGGCAGACGACGATGCCGATCATCGTCGACCAGTCCTTCGAGCGCGCGACCTGTCCTTGCTCGCGCGACTTCTTCAGTTTCTGCGCAGAGGCCTTTTCGGTCTTGTCGCCGGTCGAGTTTTCGGCCACGCGTCAGCCTCCCAGGTACCGTCCGAGCATGCCGAGGACCTGGTTCGTCATGCGCACGTAGTGGTCGGGGATGAAGCGCACGATCTGCGTCAGCATGAACAGGCCGAACACCGTCACGAGCGAGAAACCGAGCGAGAACAGGTTGAACGACGGCGCGACGCGGTTGAGGAAGCCGAAGCCGACCTGCACGACGAGCGCGGAGAAGATTACCGGCGCGGCGAGCAGCAGCGCCGCGGCGAACACCCATGCGGCGCCGAAGGCGACGCTCTGCAGCGCGAGCGTATCGAGGCCGCCGCCGACCGGCCACGCGTCGAAGCTCTTGCCGAGCACGCCGGCGACGACGAGGTGGCCGTCGATCGAGAAGAACACGAGGATGCTGAGGATGTAGAGCAGCATCGACACGACGTCCGACGACGTCCCGTTCATCGGGTCGTTCATGACCGCCATCGCGAGACCCATCTGCGACGACACCGTGTAGCCGAGCACCATGACAACCGCCATCGTCAGATGGAACGCGAGTCCGATCGCGACGCCGATGACGACCTGTTCGATCGTCAGCACGACCGCGGCGAGCGAGAACGCCTCGACCGCTTCCGGCTGCTCGGCGACCGGCAGCAGCACGACCGCGATCACGAGTGCAAGTAGCACGCGGATCGTGATCGGCACCATGTTCTCACCGATCACCGGCGTCGCCGACAGCAGTGCGAGCGCGCGCACGAACGGCCACCACAGCGCGCCGAGGAGCGCGAGCCACTGCGCGAACAACTGCTCGACCGCCACGCGCTACCCGACCAGCACCGCGGCGCGCTGGAACACCGACACGCAGAAGTCCATCAGCGCGCCCGTCATCCAGCGGCCCATCAGCACGATCGCGAGCAGCGTGACGAGCAGCCGCGGCAGGAAGCTCAGCGTCTGCTCGTTGATCTGCGTTGCGGCCTGGAACAGGCTGACCACCAGGCCGACGACGAGCCCCGGGCCGACCAGCAGCGCGACGAGCATCATGACGAGGCGCAGGCTCTCGGCGACCAGGTCGGTCGCGATTTCGGGAGTCAGCACCGGGAAGTCCTGGCGTCGCTCACGACACGAGCCGCACGCTCGTGACGAGCGTATTGACCGTCAGCGTCCAGCCGTCGACGAGCACGAACAGCAGCAGCTTCAGCGGCAGCGAGATCACGAGCGGCGACAGCATCATCATGCCCATCGCCATCAGCACCGACGAGACGACGAGGTCGATGACGAGAAACGGAATGAACAGCATGCAGCCGATCTGGAACGCGGTCTTCAGCTCGCTCAGCACGAACGCCGCGAGCCGCACGGTGAAGGCGTGGTCGCCCGGCTCGGCGACGTCGCGCTCGCCAGCGAGATGCGCGATCTGCGCGAGTGCGTTCTTGCTCGTCTGCGCGAGCATGAAGCGCGACAGCGGCGCCTCGGCGACTAGCAACGCCTGCTGCAGCGTGATCTCCTCGCGGTCGTACGGCAGGAAGGCGCCTTCCCAGATCTGCTCGCCGATCGGCCGCATCACGAGCAGTGTCAGGATCAGCGCGACACCGGTGACGATGCGGTTGGGCAGGCCCTGCTGCAGGCCGAGCGCCTGGCGCAGCAGCGACAGCACGATCACGAAGCGCGCGAAGCTCGTCGTCATCAGCACCAGCACGGGCAAGAGCCCGAGCAGCGTCATGATGATCAGGACCTGCGTCTTGACCGTCAGCTCGGTCGTTGCGCCGGTGGTCGTCTGCGTCAAGAGCGGCAGCGAGTCGGCGAGCGCGTAGGAGGGCGCGAGCGCGACGGCCAGCGCGAGGCCGAGCGCGACAGCCGGCGACGAGAGCCGGGTGCGGGACCACGAGGGGTTCATCGAGCGAGCGAATCGAGATCCAGATCTGCGAGCTCGACCACCTTCAGGCCGTAGTTCTCGCCAGCGACAACGACTTCGGCACGGCCGATCGCCGTGCCATTCACGCGGATCACGAGCGGCTCACCGGCCGGCGTGTCGAGTTCGACGACGCTGTCGGGGCCGATATTGACGAGGTCCTGCAGCGACACGCGCGCGCTTCCAACCTCGAGGCTCACGGTCACCGGAATCTTGCGCATCATCTGCGCGAGGTTGCGACGGGGGCTGGTCGCCTTCGCCGGTGCGGCGTCGAAATCGTCGAACGGCGCACCGTCGTCGGGAGTTGCGTTCATTTCCATTTCTATTTCAGTCCACATCCTGGAAGGAGGTCAGGCATAGCTGACCCTTGTGCTCGGCGACGTCGGCATAGAACAGCGGCGCATCGTCGACGAGCACCGCGGTCGGTCCGAGCGCGACGGGGATCACGTCGCCGATGCGTGCGTCGAGCAGCGTGCCGAGCGGCATCTGCACTTCGAGCAGGCGAGCGCGCAAATCGAGCTGCAGCGCGGCACCCAGCGGCACCGGTGCGGCGAAGGAATCCGCTCGCGCCGGCGCGAGTGCGCGAAATACGCGCTCGATCGTGCCGTCGTCCACCGTGAGGCGGAGCATGCCCCTGACGTCGTGGCGCCGCTCGGCGAGCTGTGCAGAGATCGTCCACGCTCCGGCGGGCGGCGCCGCGCGGCGCGGCGCCGCGAGGTCGGAACTGCCGGCGAGCGCGGCGAGCGACGCGAGGCGTTCGACGAGCATCGACGCGAACTGCCGCCCGAGCATCTCGACGAGGCGCTCCTCGGTGGTCGTCTCCGCGTGCTCGGCGTCTTTCACGGTTCCGGCCGCGGTGCCGTAGCGGTAGTCGAGCACGCACAGCAGCAGCGCACGGTCGAGCGAGAAGCCGATCGGTCCAAACGGGCTGTCGTAGCTCAACCAGTGCGTGTCCGCCGCTTCATCGAGTCGCGCGACTGCGACCTCCGAGATCTCGAAATGCGCGCGATAGCGCCGGTTCAGCGCCGCACGCAGGCGCTCGGCGAGGTCGTGGCGCAGGAGCGCCGCGAATTTGCCGAGCAGATGGACTGGGCGGCCGAGCGTGCGCGGGTCGAGCGTGGAATTCTGTTGGGGAGTCGCTCTCATCTGCGTTAGAAAGATTCCGATTTTCCCGCTATTCACACGTCCATTCGGTCGGGCGATAAATGATTTATCGGCGACGCGCTAATGCGGGGGCGCCGGAATTGTAATCAAAATTTACTTTTTTTGGATAGTTACAAAAATCGGCGCGTCACGGTTTCCACGCGCCGCCCTTGTTTCCCGGAAGCGGGAAGTTATCTGAAACGAGAATCCGATGAACGGCGTTGACAGAATCTGAAACGACTTGTAACTTGGCGCCAAATTTGGGCACACCCGAGCGAAAGCCGGGGTCGCAATGCCTCCAGCCTAACGTTCGAAAGGACCACGGTAGCGGGGTTGCCAGATCGAGACACTGTAACGTCTCGCCGAGAAAGAGCTTGCGGATCAAAGGCAAGCGCTTTCCGTTCTGTCATGTCGCCGTTACGGCGACTGCGCCCCCTCTCGCTCCGGTGCGTCGTGCTGCCGGTCTCTCTTTGCGTGAGGAAAACGAAAGTCCACCGCAGCAAAATGCGCCCCCTCGGCGTCCGAGCGGGCTTGCCGCATCCGCACGGGTTCGGCTTGTGCATTCGGTCTGCCCCGTCGCTTTCAATAGATTCCATTTAACCGCCCCAATTGGACCGGGCGGACGGATTTATATCGCCTGGAATTCCGTGTCATGCGTTATGCATCGCGATTCCATTGCTCGCATTTAATGGTTTCGATTCTCGAACGCCCGGCACTCTTTAATTGTTTTGACGCTCGCGCGACTCGTTGGAAGATGCAGGGCGACCTTTTTTATAACGTCTTAATCAGATTTGTGAAATAAATGACTGAACGACGAACGACCTGCCGGAGCAACAAATGAACTTCGATCCAGCGATGGCGACGGCCCCCGCGCGAGCCGGTGTTGCCGAAGCCGGAATTGTGCCGGCGAGCTCGGTCGCGCAAGGTGAGGCGGGCGCGCCGCGTTTCGCCGAGAGCCTGTGGCAGGCAGTGCAGGGCGTCGACGACAAGAGCCGCGACGCCGGCGAACGGATGGCTGCGGTCGATAGCGGCCGCAGCGACGACCTGGTCGGCGCGATGCTCGCGAGCCAGGAGGCGAGCCTGTCGTTCTCGATGCTGATGCAGGTGCGCAACAAGGTCGTCGGGGCGGTCGACGAACTGATCAAGTTGCAGCTTTGAGTAGAGCGGAGCGCCCCGCGTGATCGCCACTCTCCGACCCGTTCTCGCTCGCCTTCGCTCGACCCGCGCGGCAGCGCTGCCGACGGACCTGCTCCGGAACGTAGTTCCGATCGTCGTGCTTGCGGCCGCCGTGACCGCGCTTGTCTTGATGCTGCTGTGGCGCGACCAGGCCGCGTACAAGCCGGTGTTCGGCGCAGCCGAGAAGGTTGCGGCCGCCGAACTGATGGGGGTGCTCGACGCCGAAGGCGTGCCATACCGGCTGCATCCGGACAGCGGGCAGTTGCTTGTGCCCGAGGACCTGCTCGGTCGCGTGCGGATGCTGCTCGCCGCGAAGGGGGTCGTCGCGCAGCTTCCCGCGGGCCTCGAGCTCATGGACCGCAGCGATCCGCTCGGCGTCAGTCAGTTCGTCCAGGACGTGCGCTTTCGCCGCGGTCTCGAAGGCGAGCTCGCGCAGAGCATCGCGACGCTCGACGCGGTCGCGTCCGCACGCGTGCATTTGTCGATCGCGAAGTCGTCGTCGTTCGTCGTCAGCGACGGCTCGAAGAGTTCGGCGTCGGTCGTCGTGACGTTGAAGCCGGGCCGCGCGCTCGGTGCCGAACAGATCGCGGCGATCATCAAAATGGTCGCGGGCGCGGTCGCGAGCCTCGACCCGCAGCGGGTGAGCCTTGTCGACCAGGCGGGTAACCTGCTCTCCGCTCAGGTCGATCTCACCGAAGGCTTCGACCCGGTGCGCGGCGGCGAGGCCGAGCGGCGCTACCGCGACGAGACGCAAGCGAACGTGCGCGCGCTCCTCGCGCCGGTGCTCGGCGAACACAACTACAAGGTCAGCGTCGCGGTCGAGGTTGACAACGACCGCACCCAGGAGACGCACGAGCGCTACGGCGAGACGCCGAAGGTCACGAGCGAGGCGATGCGCGAGGAATCCGGGCGCGACCCGCTCGCGATCGGCGTGCCCGGCTCGCTGAGCAACCGCCCGGTGAACATCGCGGAGCAGGCCGACGGCAAGGAGACCGTCGCTGCGCAGCGCGCGGCGACGACGCGTCAGTACGCGTACGACCGCAGCGTGACCCAGGTGCAGCGCGGCCGAGGTCGGCTCACCAAGCTCAGCGTCGCGGTCATCGTCAACAGCGCGGCCGCGCCGGGCGGCAGCGGGCAGTGGACGCCCGACGCGCTCGCCGGCATCGAGCGCGTGCTCGCGGGTGGCCTTGGAATCAATGCCGCCCGCGGCGACAGCCTCGTCCTGTCGGTGCTGAAGTTTCCCGACGCGCCGGCGCCGCTGCCGTGGTGGGAGGAGCGCGACAGCGTGGTCGATGCCGGCGGCTACGCGGCAAGCGCCGTCGGTCTGCTGCTCGCGTACCTGCTCGTCGTGCGCCCGCTGCTGCGGATCGCGCAGCGGCGATGGGCGCCGGTTCTACCCGAGCGCGACATCACCGACTTCGAGCCGGTCGTCGCGATCGCCGAGTCCAAACCGGCCGGCGCGCTCGGCGGCCCCGCGAGCGGTGGCGCCGCGGGCAACTCTGTCGTGCCGCTGCTCGAGAACTACGACCTGCCGCCGCCGGGTTCGCCCGTCGATGTGCTCGTCGACCATCTGAGGGTGCTCGCGGCGAAGGAGCCCGAGCGCGTCGCCGAAGTCGTCAAACAATGGGTGCAGGGCAATGGCCGAAGCTAACGCCGTCGACAACCCGGCCGCGAACGCGCTCGTCGCGACGACGCCGCTCGAGCAGGCCGCGATCGTGCTGCTGAGCATGGGCGAGGAGCCGGCCGCGGCGGTGCTGCGGTGCTTCTCCCGCGACGAGCTGCTGAAGGTCACGCAGGTGATGTCTCGGCTTTCGGGAATCAAGGTCGACTCGGTCAAGAACGCGCTGCAGCGCTTCTTCGACGACTACCGCGAGCAGAGCGGGGTGCACGGCGCGTCGCGCTCGTTCCTGAAGCGCTCGCTCGACCTCGCGCTCGGCACGGACGTCGCCGACAGTGTGCTCAACAGTATCTACGGCGACGCGATACGGCCGAAGATGGCGCGGCTGCAGTGGGCATCGCCGAAGTGGCTCGCCGAACGGATCGCGTACGAGCACGTGCGGATGCAGGCGGTGTTCCTCGCATTCCTGCCGTCGCACCTCGCGAGCGAGGTCGTCGACGCGCTCCCGGCCGAGACGCGCGACCTCGTGCTGATCAACGTCGCGCGGCTGCGTGAGATCGACCGCGACCTGCTCGTCGAGCTCGACGAGGTCGTTGACCGCTGCCTCGCGAGCCTTGGGCTGCAGAGTGCGAGCGTCGAGGGCGTGCGCCAGGCGGCCGAAATCCTCAACCGGCTGCCGGGCAACCGCCAGCAGATGGTCGAGCTGCTCCGTGCGCACGATCCGGAGGTTGTCTCCGAGATCGAGCTCAGCATGTACGACTTCTTCATCCTGTCGCGCCAGAGCGAGACGAACATCACCCGCATCATCGAGGAAGTGCCGCTCGAGCAGTGGGCGGTCGCGCTCAAGGGGAGCGAGCCCGCGGTGCGCGACGCGATTCTCGCCGCGATGCCACGCCGCCAGGCGCAGAGCTTCGAGGACATGATGCGCCGCGCCGGGCCAGTGCCGCTCAGCCGCATCGAACAGGCGCGCCAGGAAATCATGGCGACCGTCAAGGCGCTCGCCGACGCCGGCGAAATCGAGATCCTGCTGTTCGCCGAGGCGGTCGTCGAATGAGGAACTACCGTCCTCACCGCTTCCCGCCGCTGTCCCAGTTCCAGATCGCATCGTCGATACGACCTGGGACCGCGGCCGAGTTGCAGGCGGCGCTCGCGGACGGTTTCCAGCAGGGGATCGAGCGTGGCTACCGCGAAGGGCACGAAAGCGGTCTCGCGGCCGGCCGCGAGGACGGACGCGCCGCAGGCTATGCTGAAGGCCGCCGCGAAGGGCTCGACGACGGCCGGCGGGCGGTGCGTGCGGACTTCGACGCGATCGCCCAGCCGCTCGATGCGCTGTTTGATAGCCTGAAGTGCCTACAGGCCGACTACCAGGCCGCGTTGCGTAAGGAGGTGGTGGAACTCGTCGGCAAGGTCGCGCGCCAGGTGATCCGCTGCGAACTCGCGCTGCAACCGGTGCAGATGCTCGCGCTCGTCGACGAGACGCTGGCGACGATGCCGCCGGTGCGCGAGGGGGTCGAGGTTTACCTGAACCCGGAGGAGCTGCAGCGCATCCGCGAGCTCGACCCGGAGCGAAGCGCGCGCTGGACGCTGATCGCCGACAGCCGGCTCGAGCCGGGCGAATGCCGTATCAAGGCCGACGGTCACGAGGCCGACGCGGGTTGCCGCCAGCGGCTCGCGGCGTGCGTCGATCAGGTGCGCGGGCAACTGCTGCCGACGGCCGACGACGACCGGGAGGCCGCATGATTGGCGACGCGCTGCGCAAGCTCGAGCTCGCGAGCGTGCCGGTCGCGACCTTGACCGGTCGCCTCGTCGGCGCGTCGGGGCTGCTGCTCGAGTCCGCGGGCTGCCCGCTGCAGACCGGGCAGCGTTGCCGCATCGAGACCGCGAGCGGCGAATGGGTGCCGGCGCAGGTCGTCGGCTTCCGCGGCGACGTGTCGTATCTGATGGCGTTCAAGCGCGCCGAAGGGCTGACGACCGGCGCACGCGTACTGCCGGTGCCGGGCCAGAGTCCGTTGATGATCGGCCCCGCGTGGCTCGGCCGCATCGTCAACGGGCTCGGCGAACCGATCGACGGCCTCGGCCGGCTCGTGGGCGAGCACCGCCTCGACTTCCGTCCGCCATGTGTCAATCCGCTTAAGAAGCGTGCCGTCGCCGAGCCGCTCGACGTCGGCGTCCGCGCGATCAACGGCGTGCTGACGCTCGGCAAGGGGCAGCGCGTGGGGCTGATGGCCGGCAGCGGCGTCGGCAAGAGCGTGCTGCTCGGCCTGATCACGCGCCAGACCGTCGCCGACGTCGTCGTCGTCGGGCTGATCGGAGAGCGTGGCCGCGAGGTGCGCGAATTCATCGATCTGTCGCTCGGGTCGGCGGGCCTGCAGCGCGCGGTCGTCGTCGTCGCGCCGGCCGACGAGTCGCCGCTGATGCGGCTCAAGGCGACCGAGTTGTGCCACGCGGTCGCCGCGCATTTCCGCGACCAGGGCCAGGACGTGCTGCTGCTCGTCGACTCGCTGACGCGCTATGCGATGGCGCAGCGCGAAGTTGCGCTGTCGCTCGGTGAGCCGCCGGCCACGCGCGGCTATCCGCCGTCGGTGTTCAGCTTGCTGCCGCAGCTGTGCGAGAGCGCCGGCAATGGCGAGCACGACACCGGCAGCATGAGCGCGATCTACACCGTGCTCGCCGAAGGAGACGACCAGCAGGACCCGGTCGTCGACACCGCGCGTGCGGTTCTTGACGGCCACATCGTGCTGTCGCGCGAGCTCGCCGACCGCGGCCATTACCCGGCGATCGACATCGCCGCGTCGATCAGCCGCTGCATGGCGCTCGTCGCGCCGCGCGAGCACCAGCGCGCGGCGCGCGCATTGAAGGAGATGGCCGCACGCTACGCACAGGTGCGCGAGCTGCTGCCGCTCGGTGCGTACGTCCCCGGCTCGGACCCCGCGACCGACCGCGCGGTGAAGCTCTACCCGAAGATCGAGGCATTCCTGCACCAGGGCGTCAACGAGGCCGCTCCGCTGGACGAGACGCGGCGCCGGCTCGAGGAGCTCGTGTCGTGACGATGACCAAAACGTCGAACGGGCTCGTCCGGCTTATCGACCTGCGCGAACGCGACGTCGAGCGGCTGACCGCCGAAGTCGCCGCGAAGCAGGCGGTGCGCGAGCGCTACCTCGGCAACCTCGCGCGGCTCGAGCAGCTGCGCGACAGCACCGGCGCGAGCGGCGCGCTGCCGCCGGTGCTGTCGCTGAATTGCGCCGCATACAAGCAGAGCGTCATGCTCGTCGCCGACGCACACCGCGCGGACTTGCGGCTGCACGAGGCCGACATGGCGTTGTCGCAGCAGGCGCTGCAGGCGTCAGCACTCCGGCGCGAGGTGCTCGGGCAGGTGCACGCGCGCCAGTGCCGCGAGCTGCGCCGCGCACAGGAGGCCGGCGAGCAGAAGCGGCAGGACGAACTCGCGTCGCAGCTGTGGTGGCGGGGACGGCGATGAACGCGACGCAGCTTCAGCATTGCGTTCCGGCGGTCGCCTTTCATTTGGCAGAGACTGTTTTCGACGCCGAAGGAGCCCGTCATGGCTGAAATCAACCCCACCGCAATGGCCTCGCAGATGGCCACGTACTACACCCAGGGCGCGCAGGACCTGATCGCGCTGCAGACGAAGGCCGCGACCGGCACGTCGAGCGCATTGACGAAGCTGCAGTCTGCGCTGCAGGCGTTCGACAGCGCGGTCGCGTCGCTGTCGGGCAAGAAAGGCCTGGTGCAGAACACGGCGACGTTCGGCGCCGCCGACTTCGGCAGCGCGAGCGCGACCGCCACGGCCCAGCCGGGCAGCTACGCCTTCTTCGTCGAGCAGCTTGCGACGGCGCACCAGATCGCGTTCGAGGATCTGCCGGCAGTCCCGGTCGCCTCAGGCGGCCCGATCACCGTCGGGCTCGCCGACGGCTCGAGCTTCATCGTCAATCTCGCCGCCGCAGACCAGGACGCCGACGGGACGCTGTCGCAGGCCGAAGTCGCGCGCGCGGTCAATCAGGCTGCCGGCAACGGCGGCAGGGTCAGCGCGATGGTCATGACGGTCGGGACGACGACGCAGCTCGTGCTGTCGGCCGGCGCGACCGGAGCCGCCGGCGCGATTAGCGTCGACGCCTCCGCGCTGCCGGCCGGCGCGCTGAAGGATGCGCTGTCGACGAACAAGGAGCTCGTCGCCGCCCGCGACGCGATCGTCTGGCTCGGCGACCAGGGCAGCGGCACGCGGCTGCAGCAGGCGTCGAACACGTTCACTTCGATCCCGGGCGTGACGATGACGTTCAAGCGCGCGATGGCCGCCGGCGAATCGCCGGTCACGCTGACCGTCGCCGGTGACGCGGCGGGGACGGCTTCGAACGTGCAGAGCTTCGTCGATGCATACAACGCGCTGATGAAAGCGATCGGCGAGCTGACGAAGCCGGGTAGCAGCGACGGCACGACCGCGCCGGCCGCCTTCACGACCGATTCCGGCGTGCGGATGCTGCGCAGCAAGCTAAACGACCTCGTGCGCCAGGACTTCGGCGGCGTGCGGCTGATGGACCTCGGCGTCGCCGCCGACCGCAATGGCGTGCTGTCGCTCGACGCGGCGCGGCTCGACAAGAAGCTCGCCGCGATGCCGGATGCGCTCGATCAGGTGTTCGGGAGTGCGAGCCTGACCGCGCCGAGCGGGCTGCTCGGCGCGATGGACCAGTACCTCGACCAGTGGCTCGACACGACCGGCGGCCAGATCAAGCGGCGCAAGGACGCGGTGCAGTCGATGCAGGCCGCGCTCGCGGTACGCCAGACGCGGCTCGACGCGCAGTTCGAGAGCGCATACGAGCGCTACCTCGCGCAGTTCTCGCGGCTCGAGGCGCTGATGGCGCAGATGAGCCAGACATCCGGAATGTTCGACATGTTCGCCGCGCCGAGCCGATGAGCCGCGCGCGCAAAGAGGGTGGATCTTGAACTACGAAGCCTATCGCGATTACCACAACGTCAATCTCGGTGCCCAGACCGCGCAGGCGTCCCCGGTGCAGCTCGTGCTGATTCTGCTCGACGGGCTGCTCGAGGAGCTCGCGCGGGCGCGCGCGCACATCGACGCGAAGCGCTACGAGCAGAAGGCGAAGAGCCTCGACAAATGCGTCGACATCCTCAACGGGCTGTCGAGCGCGCTCGACGTCGACGCCGGCAGCGAGGTCGTGACGAACCTTGCGCGGCTCTACGACTACTGCGCGGACCGGCTCTACAAGGCGGGCGTCGACCTCGACACGGGCATCGTCGACGAGGTCGTCGGCCTCGTGACGACGCTGCGCCACGGCTGGCAAGGCGTGCAGGCGAACCATGGATAGGCGGCGCGCAATGGATGCGGCGCTGCGGCGGCTCGCCGAAGCGGTCGACCGCGAGGACTGGGCGGACGCCGCCGACGCCGACGCCGCCTTCGCGCGGGTGCTGACGCGCTACCTCGGGGCCACGTTGTCGGTGACCGAACGCGACGCTCTCGCGAACGCTCACGCGGAGCATGCGGCGTTGCGCCGGCGCTGCGAGGCTGCGTGCGGGCGGCTCGAGACGCGCATCGCCGAAGCACGCGCGCACAAGGAAGGCTGGATCGCGTACGCGATGCATGTCGAGCCTCGCGAGGGCGCAGCATGAACGCCGCACCGCTTGTCCAACCGGGCGCGTTCGCAGGCGATGCGACGGTTGTCGCTGCGCCCGGGCGCGCCGCAGTCGGCGTTCGAGCCGCAGTCGACGCGCCGCCCGCCGGCATGCGCGAGGCGGGTGCCGATCTCGCGGCGCCGGTCGTGCCCGACCCGCTGCTTGCCGCCACGTCTGCGCCGTTGTTTGCCGACCTGATGCGGGATGTCGTCGGCATCCGCGCCGACGCGGCCCCGGTCGAGGGCACGGCGGAGGGCGAGGAGGTACCCGTCGTTGTCGCGGGGGCGGATGGAGTCGTCGATGGATTCGCCGGCGCCGCGCTCGCGCCGTCATTCGTGCCGGTCGGATTCGCGTCGCGCACGCCGTCGGACGCTGCCGGGGGCGAGCAGCGCGTCGCGGGCGCCGGCGCTGCGACGGGCCCTGCAGTCGCGCCGGTGCGTGCGCCGATGGCGGACATCACGCGCGTCGTCGTTGCGCCTCCCGACGTCGCGTCGGTTGCGCCCCTGTCCGCCGAGCCCGTGCCAGGCGCGCTCGAACGGCTCGCGATTGTCGAGCGCGCCGCGGCCGCCGGCGACCGGGGCGCGGCGTCGCC
>NZ_JAKFEF010000033.1:0-2797 GCF_036675785.1 Aromatoleum sp. | reverse complement strand
GAGGAACAGGTGCGCGTGCAGCGGCTTGAGATAGCGCCACGGCGAGGCGCCGCGCGTGAATACCCCGCGCTGCACCGGCAGCCCGTAGTGCTGTGCCGAGCGGAACACGCGCATGCCCGACACCGGGTCGTTGCGCGACAGGATCACGACCTCGACCCTCGGCTGGGCCGCGTCGGTATTGAAGGCGAGCAGCTTGTTCACGAGAGAAAAGGCGACGCCGGGCTGCGCTGGCGCGTCGAGCCTGTCGAGCTGCAGCCGCATGTAGGCGCGGTCATCGCTCGACTCGAAGAGCTTGTTCTCCTCCTCGAAGTCGAACAGCGCGCGCGAGGAAATGGCGACGACGAGCTGGCCTGCGAGGGTGACGGGCATGCGGGATGTTATGCCGGCATGCCGCGACTCAGCTGTGCCGGCGTCGCCACCGGGCTCGAGCGATGAGCGCGCCGAGGCCCGCCAGCATCAGGCCCCAGGTCTGCGGTTCGGGCACGGGAGGCAGAGCCACTGCAGCGGGTGCCACGGCAATGAAGCCCGGCCGGGTGAAGTTCTCGCCGTTGAATGCCGCTGCGGTGACGGCGAATGCCGTCTCGGCGCCGACCGCAGCGCCGCCGGCGTAGTACTGAAAGCTCGCGACGATCGTCGGGTCGAAAGCAGTCGGCTTGCTCAGCGTGAGCATGAGCTGGTCGCCCCCCGTGGGATCGAGCAGGGTCGATGCCAAGGACAGGAACGAGCCGGTGCCAAGCGAGCGACGGATGAACTCCAGGCGCGGCCGCCCGGTCGATACGCTCTGGTAGACCTGCAGATCCAGGATGTCGTTGCTGAGCCCGGCGCTCTCGGTGCCGAAATCGGCCAGCCGGATGCCGTAGCTGTCGAGCCCGCGCACGGGGCCGGGCGTCGCGAAGTCGAACAGGCCCGACACCTTGAAGGTGTGATTGATCTTCAGTCCACGCTGTGCCGCCTCCGGCGTGCTTTGCGTGTTCACGTTCAGGTATGCAGCCTGGAACCGTATGCCTTCCGGAATGCCGGTCACCGGGTTGACGGTGCCGACGCCGCGCTGCGTAGGATCGAGCGTGAGCTTGCCGCCGGACTCGGCGCCGCTGAAATCGCCGACGACACGAGCAGGCAAGTAGCCGGGCGTCGTGGAGCCGATGAAGCTCGTGCCGACCGGCGGCGCGAAGCCGTCGTCGAAGCCGTCGAAGAAGAACGCCGCACCATCGCGCGTGACCTCGAAACTGTCGAGCTGATACGACATGGCACCGGCCTGCGACGCGGCCACAAGCGCCGCGGCGCCGAGTGCCATCCGTACCGTCACTCCGAATCCGTTCATCTTCTTTACTCCGCACCTTGATTGTTTGTCGCGGCGGATTTGACGCGAGAAAACGGCTCGGAGCTGCACCGCCGACCCCGGAGATGAGTGTGCGGAAAGCACGCTTGCCGAGGCGAGAATCCGCGGCGCGGCGGGGGTCTGCGGAAACCCCAGAGCCGTGGCGACGACGACAACACACGAGGGATCGAACAATGCGCGCATACAAGGAGACCGCGATTGCCGTGGCTTTGGGCTTCACGTTGGTGGCCTGTGGCGGCGGTGGTGGTGGCGGCAGCGACGACGCGCCCGCGAATTCCCAGGCAGCGACCGGCGACTTCACCGCCGGCTCCTATCAGGCCGAAACCGATCGGGCGCTCGAGCCGCTGCTGCTGGCTTTCGCGTTCGAAGGCACCGACGGCTCGGTGAGGCCGTTTGCCGCGGGCGAAACCCCGGCTCGCGCGGCGGCAGCGGGCTTCGCCGGCAGCGCCACGCTGCAAGCGGGTCGCTTCGAGCGACGCCTTGCCGAGCGCTTGCTCCGGCGTGACGCCCGGGTGCAGCCCCTGGCCACCGAGAACCTGGGGAGCACCGCGTGTACCGACGGTGGAAGCCTGGAGCTGACCGTCACGTATGCGGATGCGCAAAAATTCACACCCGGTGACCGCATCGTCGCAACGTCGAACGCGTGTATCGAGGACGGCCAAGCCATCGGTGGCAGCTTCAGCCTCGTGCTGAGCGAGTTCCGCGAGAGCCCGTCCTCGATCAGCTTGAAGGCACGCATCGTCGCCGATGAGTTCGGCAGCACGGCGCTTCGCATCGACGGCACGGGGCGCATCGCGCTGGTGATGAACGAGCAGGCCACCGCCGGTACCGTGAGCATCACCTACGACGGCATGTCGGTGGTCGCGGGCGCCGAGCAGTTTGTCTGGGACCACGGCTACACCTACATCTATGACGAGACCGGCGAAACCTTCGAGCTCGATGGCCACGTCGCCGTGAACGATCGTCATTACCGTCTTCGGCAAGACCAGCCCTTCGTTGTGGACGGAAGCGGGTCGCTGATGAGCGGCCGCGTTTCGCTGATCGACAAGGACGGTGATCGCGTGCAGGTCGATGCCTTCTCCGGCGCCAGCACCTACACCTTCTTCATCGTCGGCAATGCCACTCCGGTCGGATCGGTGGCCGGGCTGCCGTTGGGCAACTGAGACGATTCGGCTTTGCGGTGCCTCGGCGAGAAGCCGCTCGAGTAAACGCTACTGCACGAACCCGATCCCCGCCTTGCGGCCGGGTGCTTCTGGCAGATCACGCGTCTGTACCGTGTCTCGTCCCGCCAGCTTGGCGTTGCCGAAGGCGCATGTCCAGGCGCGTCGCATTTCCCGCGGCGCGAGCTGGCTCATCGCGTCGAGCATGTCGCTGCTCGGCTCGGGCGTGAAGCGGCTGCCCCAGTCGTGCTCGGTGCGGATGCTGCGGTAGAGCTTGGCGGCGATCCGGCGCGCGGCG
>NZ_JAKFEF010000018.1:0-58620 GCF_036675785.1 Aromatoleum sp. | reverse complement strand
CAGGAAGCCGAGTCCCGCGCCGGCGAGCGCGCCGCAGAACACCGCGAGTTCGCCGGCGCCGGCGATGTACGGGACGCCGAGGTACTTCGAGAAACCCGCGTGGCCGGCGACGTACGCGAAGATCGCGAGCGCGCCGGCGACCATCACCGTCGGCATGATCGCGAGGCCGTCGAGCCCGTCGGTCAGGTTGACCGCGTGGCTCGTGCCGTTGATGACGAAATACGACAGCGCGATGAAACCGACCATCCCCAGCGGGTACGAGACGGCCTTGAAAAACGGCACGATCAGCTCGGTCTGCGCCGGTTCGTTCGCGCTAACCGCGATGAAGACGGCCGCGGCAAGCGCGATCAGCGACGTCCACAGATATTTCCAGCGGCTCGCGAGCCCTTTCGGGTCGCGGTGGACGACCTTGCGCCAGTCATCGACCCAGCCGACCGCGCCGAAACCGAGCGTCACCAGCAGCGTCACCCAGACGTAGTGATTGCGCAGATCGCCCCACAGCAGGATCGTCACGGCGATCGCGATCAGGATCAGCGCCCCGCCCATCGTCGGCGTCCCGGCTTTCGCAAGGTGGGTTTTCGGGCCGTCGTCGCGCACCGCCTGCCCGATCTTCTTCGCGGTCAGCCAGCGGATCACCGGCGGGCCGAAGACGAAGGAGATCGCTAGCGCGGTCATCGCGGCGAGGACCGTGCGCAGCGTGATGTAGCCAAACACGTTGAAGGTGCGGATATCCTGACCGAGCCAGAGGGCGAGTTCGAGCAGCATGGGCTATTTCGTGTCTTGGGAAGGGGCGCCATTGTGCACTGCGGCAAGCGCGTCTGCCACCCGCTCCATCCTCATGAAACGCGAGCCCTTCACGACCGCGACCGTATCCGGATCCAGCTTGCGCGACAGGGCCGCGACGAGCGCTTCGACGGTG
The DNA here is from genome assembly GCF_036675785.1 of Aromatoleum sp. Taxonomy (NCBI): domain Bacteria; kingdom Pseudomonadati; phylum Pseudomonadota; class Betaproteobacteria; order Rhodocyclales; family Rhodocyclaceae; genus Aromatoleum; species Aromatoleum sp. The sequence goes on along the minus strand of NZ_JAKFEF010000018.1, from coordinate 57,701 downwards.
TCGAAATGCTGGCCGCCGTCGCCGAAATTTTTCGCCGCGACCGCACTCATTTCGCCGAGCGCAAACAGCGCATCGACGCCCTTGCTTTTTGCGTAACCGCCGATCTCGTCATGGACCTGCGCGCTCGTCCAGCCGATTTCACCCATGTCGCCGAGCACGAGCACCTTCCGTCCGGGCGTCGCCGCGAGCACGTCGATCGCGGCGCGCATCGAGTCGGGATTCGCGTTGTAGCTGTCGTCAAGAATCACCGAGCCGTTGATTCCTTCGCGGCGCTGCAGCCGCCCGCGCGTGCCGGTGAAGCCCGCGAGCCCCTGCTCGACCGCCACGAGGCTCGCGCCCGCTGCGAGACATGCCGCTGCGGCGCCGACCGAATTGCGCGCGTTGTGCTCCCCCGGCACTTGCAACGTCACCGCCACCCGCCCCCCGGCCGAGTCGATCTCGAGCTGCGAGCCGAGCCCGCGCAACGCGAAACGCCCGGAAACGTCCGCCTTCGACGTCAGCCCGAAGGTCACGATGCGGCGGCCCGCGTTGAGCTCGCACCAGTACCCGGCGTGTGCGTCGTCCGCATTGATGACCGCGACGCCGTCCGGGCCGAGGCCGTCGTAGATCGCGCCTTTCTCCTGCGCGATCTGGATCACCGTCCCCATCCCCTTCAGATGGGCGCGCTGCGCGTTGTTGACGATCGCGACGGTCGGCCGGGTCAGCCCGGTCAGGTACGCGATCTCGCCGGGGCGGTTCATGCCCATTTCGACGATCGCGCTGCGGTGGGTTTCGCGCAGCGCGAGCAGGGTCAGCGGCAGACCGATGTCGTTGTTCAGGTTGCCCGCGGTCGCGAGGACCGCTTCGTCCGGGTAGCCATCGAGGCAGGCCTGCGCGCGCATGATCGCCGCGCACATCTCCTTCACCGTCGTCTTGCCGTTGCTGCCGGTGACGCCGATGACCGGAATGTCGAAGCGCGCGCGCCAGGCCGCGGCGAGGGTTCCGAGCGCGAGACGGGTGTCGTCGACGACGAGGAGCGGGAGCGGCGCAGCGGCCTGCCCCGCCGCCCACTTCCTGTCGACGAGCGCCGCGCCGGCCCCGTCCGCCGCGGCCTGCGCGACGAAGTCGTGGCCGTCGAAACGTTCGCCGCGCAGCGCGACGAACAGCTGGTGGGCTTCGATCTTCCGGCTATCGGTTCCGACGGACTCGAATCGCCCCGCGCCGGACGCCTCGACGCCGAGGGCTTGCGCCGCTTCCTGCAACGACATCATCGGGAAGCCCCCGGCTTTCGATTCCACGCGAGCAGCGCCAGGCGCGCCTGCTCGATGTCTGAAAACGGCACGCGCACGCCGAGCGTCTCCTGGTACGGTTCGTGTCCCTTGCCGGCGAGGACGACGACGTCGTCCGGCCCGGCCTCTCCGATTGCGATTCCGATCGCCTGCGCCCGGTCGACGACCCGTTCGGCCTGCGGACCGGCGCCCTGCAGAATGGCCTCGATAATCGTCAGCGGATCCTCGCTGCGCGGGTTGTCGCTCGTCACGATGACGCGGTCGGCAAACTCCCGCGCGACCTCGCCCATCAGCGGACGCTTGCCAGCATCGCGGTCGCCGCCGCACCCGAACACGCAGACAAGCCGGCCGCCGCGCGTGCACACGGTGCCGCGGACGGATTCGAGCACCTTCGCGAGCGCGTCCGGCGAGTGCGCGTAGTCGATGACGACCAGCGGTTCGGCGACGCCGCCGACGAGCTGCATCCGCCCCAGTGGCGGCGTAAGCCGCGAAGCGACGCGCAACACGTCGTCCACCGGCAGGTTGCGGGCGAACAACGCGCCGATGACGGCCATCAGGTTCGAGACGTTGAACGGCGCGACCATCCGGACCTGCAGATCGCTGCGCGCGCCATTCCAGTCGAGCGCGAAGCGCAGTCCCGACGGCTCGTCCTGCAGTGCGCCGGCGACGAGCACGCGCGCGCCGGGAACCGCTTTCGCATTCGGCTCGTGCAGCGTGTAGCCGATGACCGGCATCCCCTGCGCAACGAGCCGGCGCGCCTGGGCGAGCCCGAACGCGTCGTCGAAGTTGATCACCGCGGTCCCGACGCCGGGCAGGTCGAACAGCTTCGCCTTCGACTCGGCGTAGCGTTCCATGCTGCCGTGATAGTCGAGGTGATCCCGCGTGAGGTTCGTGAACACCGCGACGTCGAACTCGACGCCGTTCACGCGCTCCTGGTCGAGACCGATCGACGACACTTCCATCGCCGCCGCCGCGGCGCCTTGGGCGCGAAAGCCGGCGAGGATGCGATGCAGTTCGAGGGCATCGGGGGTGGTGTTGGCGGAGTCGGCCAGCTCGCCCGGGAACCCGCAACCGAGCGTGCCGATGACGCCGCAACGCTGTTCGAGGTCGGCGAGCGCGCGGGCGAGCCACTGCGTGACCGTCGTCTTGCCGTTCGTCCCGGTGACGCCGACGACCCACAGATGCGAGGACGGGTACGCGTGCACCTCGTGCGCGAGATGGCCGCTGACGCCGCGCAAGCCCGACACCGGGAAGTTCGGAACCGGCAGCGATTCCGCGCGGAATCCGCCGGCATCGTCCCATAGGACGGCGGCCGCGCCCCGCTCGATCGCCGACGCGATGAAGCGGCGGCCGTCCGTGGCGAATCCGGGCCAGGCGACGAACAGATCACCCGGCGCGATGCGGCGCGAGTCGGCCGTGACGTCGTGCGGACGCACGCCCGCGATGCGCAGGCGCTCGAGAATTTCGCGTGCCCGGGCGGCGCTCACATCTTCTCCCGGACGCCCGCAGCGTCGGATTTGCGCGCCATCTGCAGCGGCACGAGCGGCGCGTCCGGTGCGACGCCCAGCGAGCGCAAGGCTCCCTCGGTGATCTGCGCAAACACCGGTGCCGCGACCGTTCCTCCGTAATACTGGCCGGCAGAGGGTTCGTCGATCATCACCGCAACGATAAGCCGCGGATTCGAAACGGGGGCGAACCCGACAAAAGACGAAACATATTTCGTCGTGTACCGGCCCCCTTCGAGCTTGCGCGCGGTTCCCGTCTTGCCCGCGACCCGGTATCCCTGGATCTGCGCACGCGGCGCAGTGCCGCCCGGCAGCGTCGCGAGTTCGAGCATCTGGCGCATCTCGCGCGCGGTCTCGATCGAGAAGATGCGCTTTCCGGCGGACGGCGGCAGTTCGAGTCGCGTCAGCGACAGCGGCAGCAGCTCGCCGTCGCGCGCGAAGGCGAGGTACGCGTACGCCATCTGGATCAGGCTCACGGAAATGCCGTGACCGAACGACATCGTCGCCTGCTCGATCGGCTTCCAGGTCCGCGCCGGCCGAAGGCGTCCGCCGGCCTCGCCCGGAAAGCCGAGATTCAGCGGCGAGCCGAATCCGACATCGTTGAACATCCGCCACATCTGCTCGGGCGCCAGGTTCAGCGCTAGTTTCACGGTGCCGACGTTCGACGACTTCTGGATCACTTCCGAAACGGTGAGCAGGCCGTGGCGGTGCGAATCCGAGATCGTCGCCCGCCCGATCGTGATGCGCCCCGGGGCCGTGTCGATGACGGTGCTCGGCTTCACGTTGCCCTGCTCGAGCGCGAGCGCGACGGCGAAAGGCTTCATCGTCGAGCCGGGTTCGTAGGTGTCGGTGAAGACGCGATTGCGCAATTGCGCGCCGCTCAGATTCGTCCGGTTGTTCGGGTTGTAAGTCGGCGCATTCGCGAGCGCGAGGATTTCACCGCTGCGGGCATCGAGGACGACGACCGCGCCGGCCTTGGCCTTGTGCGTCTGCATCGCCTGGCCCAACGCGGAATACGCGAGGTACTGGATCTTCGAATCCATCGCGAGGACGAGATCCTCTCCGTCGCGCGGTGGACGGATCGCCTCGACGTCCTCGACCACCTGGCCGCGGCGGTCGCGGATGACGCGGCGGGCGCCGGGCTTGCCGGTCAGCCGCTTGTCGAACGCGAGTTCGACACCCTCCTGGCCGCGGTCGTCGACGCCGGTGAAACCGAGCATGTGCGCCATCACCTCGCCGCCCGGGTAGTAGCGGCGGTATTCCTGCTGCTGATGGACTCCGGGAAGTTTCAGCGCCGCGATTTCACCGGCGAGCTCCGGGGACACCTGGCGCTTCAGATACGCGAAGTCGCGACCGCCACCGAGCCTGCGGTTCAGCTCCTCGACGTCGATTTCGAGCAACTGCGCGAGCTTGCGCGCTTCCGCCGGCGACAGGCGCGCGTCCGACGGAATCGCCCAGATCGAGCGCACCGGGGTGCTGACCGCGAGCATGTCGCCATGGCGATCGGTCACGCGTCCCCGAGTCGCCGGCACTTCGATCGCCCGTGCGTAGCGCGACTCGCCTTTCGCTTGCAGGAACTCGTTATTGACGCCCTGGAGATAGAGCGCGCGCCCGACCAGCGCGAACGAACACGCGAGCAACCCGAGCATTACCAGACGCGGGCGCCATTCGGGCAGCCCGTTCTTCAGCAACGGATTGTGATTGAACGTCACCGAACGCCTTTTCATGCCGGCGCCCTCACCGTCTCGCAACCGGAGGGGCAGCCACGCTGGGCCCTCCGACGGAAATCATCTGCCCGCGGGCGGGCGGGCGCATGCCGATGCGCTCGCGCGCGATCTTTTCCACGCGCGCATGGGCGGCCCAGGTGCTCTGTTCGAGTTGCAACTGCCCCCACTCGACGTCGAGACCCTGAGCGCGTGCCTGCTCGCGTTCGAGCTCGGAAAACAGCTTGCGCGCCTGGTGCTGCGCAGCGACCACGCCGAGCGCGCTGCAGACCGCGAGCGCCAGCAGGAAAGCATCCACGCGGATCACAGCCGCGCCTCCGCCCGTGCGGCCACGCGCATCACCGCGCTGCGGGCACGCGGATTGGCCGCGATTTCGTCGGCGCCCGGACGCTGCGCCTTTCCGACGAGCCGGAGCCGCGGAGCGGGCAACTCGGCCGCACGCAGCGGCAGCCGCGCCGGCAATTGCGCGGGCCGTGACTCGTCGCGCATGAAGCGCTTGACGATGCGGTCTTCGAGCGAGTGGAAACTGATGACGACGAGGCGCCCCCCGGCCTTCAGACGCGCGATCGCGTCAGGCAGAACGGACGACAGCTCTTCGAGCTCCTGATTGATGAAAATCCGTAGAGCTTGAAAACTCCGCGTCGCCGGGTGCTGCCCCGGCTCGCGTGTGCGGACCGCTTTTTCCACGATCGCGGCAAGCTGTCGAGTGGTTGCAACAGCCCCCCCTGCCCGAGCAGCAGCAATCGCCTTTGCAATCGCATGAGCAAACCGTTCTTCCCCATAATCCCTGAGCACCTCCGTGATTTGCGCGACCGACGCGTCGGCCAGCCATTGCGCCACGGTCTGGCCGCGGCTCGTATCCATCCGCATGTCCAGCGGGGCATCGAAACGGAAGCTCATCCCCCGCGCCGGCTCGTCAAGCTGCGGGGACGACACGCCGAGATCGAGCAGCACCCCGTCGACGGCATCGATCCCGAGGCGCGCGAGTTCTTCATCGAGCGCGCTGAACGGGGCATGCACCACTTCGAGCCGCGGATCGGCGATCGTGCGACCGACCTCGATCGCGCTCGGATCACGATCGAACGCGATCAGACGTCCCTCGGAGCCGAGCTTCGCGAGGATCGCCTTGCTGTGGCCGCCGCGGCCGAACGTCCCATCGACGTACACGCCGTTCGCCTTGATCGCCAGCGCGTCCACTGCTTCCGTTAGCAGAACACTGACATGCTGTTGCTCTGCGGTCACAGCGCCAGACTCTCGAATCCTGTCGGAAGCGCGCCGCTGGACAACGCCAGCATCGCCTCCTGCTGTTTCTGCCAGCCCGCATCCGACCACAACTCGAAATGGCTGCCTTGCCCGACCAGCCATACCTGCTTGTCGAGCCCGGCCCATTGACGCGATGACGGCGCAACGAGGACGCGACCGGCCGCGTCTAATTCTTCTTCCTGTGCAAAACCGATCAGCAACCGCTTCAGCGATGCCGTGGCCGGATCGAGACCGGGCAACGCGGAGACTTGCTGCCGGATACCTTCCCATGTCGAGCGGGGATAGACGAGAAGACACTGATGGGGGTGCGCGGTGATGACCAGGGGAGCCCCGTCGGGGACGAGGGAATCACGATGCCGGGCGGGGATCGCAAGGCGACCCTTGGCATCGAGACTGAGCGCGATGGCTCCCTGGAACATTTTTCCCCCTGGATTGCGAAAACGAAGCCTCGAATGACACTTCGACCCACTTTTTCCCACTGGTTCCCACTCTAGGGTAAAGGTTGTGCCCGGTCAAGCCGCCTGGCACGACTTTTCCTTTGTTACACAGTGACTTATGGAAAGCACGGGCAATGGCATAAACCCTGAAAAATCAAGGCATATACCGTATTCTTATGAGAAATGAGGAGAGGTCCGATACGTGACTTACGGAGGACCCGGGATAGCGAAAAAATCGCAAATGGAATTAAGGGAAGTTCGCCGATAAGCCGGGTTCTGTCGAGCGGTCGCGGAGTGACCGCGACCGCCGGGCAGTCATTCCTCTGGGCGCCGTGTTGCCACGGCGCTCGAGCAGCCTACCCGGGAGCAGCGCGAGCAGCGCCATCGCTCCCCTATTTGGCCTTGCCCCGGATGGGGTTTGCCGTGCCAGTCCTGTTGCCAGTCCTGCGGTGGGCTCTTACCCGGCGGACTCGCGTCCGCCCGGAGCTTGCGCTCCGCACCATTTCACCCTTGCCTGATCTCCTGGCGGAGCCATCGGCGGTATGCTTTCTGTTGCACTTTCCGTCGCCTTGCGACGCCCGGCCGTTAGCCGGCATCCTGCTCTATGGGGCCCGGACTTTCCTCCACGCACGAAATGCGCAGCGACTGCCTGGCGAACTTCCGCCGGCGATTATACGCGGACTTTCAGCCTCCCGCCGGAACAAACGCGGCGCCGCCGTCCGCGAGGCGGAACGTGCCGACCAGCGGACCCGGAGGCGTGTGGGCGGAGTTGTCCCAGTCCTGCACCTGGCACTCGGTCGTGCTGACGAGATACCAGCGGTCGCCCTGCCGCAGCGCCCAGAGACGATCTCCCGCTTCGAAGACTTCGATGTCCGTCAGTTCGGTCGCATCGGGGTGGATCGGGACGCGGCGCTGGCATTGCGGCAAGCGCGACGCGATCACCGCCTGATTGACCGTATCGGTCCAGAAATACGGCTTCTCGCGGACGAGGATCAAGGCGTGCTGACTGCCGTCGATCATGTACGCGGTCGCGCTGTTCTCGCACGCGGCGAGCAACGGGAGGACAGCGACCGCGACGATCGAGCGCAAAAGGGCGGGTCCGGTCATCGGGCTTCCTTCACACCAGCCGCCATGCGACGCGCTCGCCCGCCCTCAGCGGCACCAGCACGTCGTCGGTGGGATAGTCATACGCCGCGGGCACTTCCCAACTGTCCTTGACCAGCGTGATGCGGCCGGGGTTGGGCGGCAGGCCGTAGAACTCGGGGCCGTTCAGGCTCGCAAAACCTTCCAGTTTGTCGAGCGCGCCAGCCTGATCGAACGCTTCAGCGTACAACTCGATGCCCGCGTGAGCCGTGTAGCAGCCGGCGCAGCCGCAGGCCGCCTCCTTCGCGCTGCGCGAATGGGGCGCCGAGTCAGTGCCGAGGAAGAACTTCGGATTGCCCGAGGTCGCCGCCTCGACCAGCGCGCGGCGGTGCGTTTCGCGCTTGAGAACCGGGAGACAGTAATGATGCGGGCGAATCCCGCCGGCGAATATCGCGTTGCGGTTGAGCAGCAGATGATGGGCCGTGATCGTCGCACCGATGTTCGGACCGGCCTCCTGCACGAAGCGCGCCGCGTCCGCGGTGGTGATGTGCTCGAACACGATGCGCAGCGCCGGAAAGCACCCCACGAGCGGCGCGAGCACCCGCTCGATGAAGACCTGCTCGCGGTCGAACACATCGACGTCGGGATCGGTCGCTTCGCCGTGCACGCAGAGCACCATGCCGAGCCGCTCCATCCGCTCGAGCACGGGATACACCTTGTCGATCGCCGTGACCCCCGCATCCGAATTCGTCGTCGCGCCGGCCGGATAGAGCTTCACCGCGATGACCCGGCCGCTCGCCTTCGCGCGGTCGATCTCGTCGGGCGCGGTATTGTCGGTGAGGTACAAAGTCATCAGCGGGTCGAAATCGAGGCCCGCGGGCACCACCGCGAGGAGGCGGGCGCGGTACGCGAGCGCCTGCTCCGTCGTCGTCACCGGCGGCCGCAGGTTCGGCATAATCAACGCGCGGCCGAAACGGCGAGCCGTGTGCGGCACGACCGTCAACAGCGCGTCGCCGTCGCGCACGTGCAGGTGCCAGTCGTCGGGTCGGATCAGGGAAATCGTTTGCATGGTTTCGCGTGAAAAAAAAGATCGATCGGGCAGGCGGCCTTCGAGCACGGCGTTCGAAATGAAATCGCCGTTACGCGATGCCTCGATTATATGCAGCTTCAGCCGGCCTTGAGTTCGAGCGCGCGCGCGTACAACGCGTTCTTCGGCGCCCCGGTGATCTCCGCCGCGAGACGTGCCGCGGTCTTGACCGGGAGTTCCGCGACCAGCAGCGCGAGCACCTTTTCCGCCTGTGCGTCGAGCCCCTGCGCCTCGGGCGCCCCCGACACGATCAGCACGAATTCGCCGCGGCTACGGTTCGGATCGTCGGCCAGCCACGCCCCCGCCCCGGCGAGCGGCAGCCGGACGATCTGCTCATAGAGCTTGGTCAGTTCTCGGGCGATGACGATTTCGCGGACCGGCTCGAGCACCGCGGCGAGGTCTGCGACGCACTCGGCGATCCGGTGCGGCGACTCGTAGAACACGACCGGCACGGCGAGGTCGCGCAAAACCTCGATCTCGGCCCGGCGGGCGGCTTGCCGCGCCGGCAGGAAACCGACGAAATGAAAGCCGCTGTCGACGAAGCCCGACGCCGACAACGCCGCGATAGCCGCGCACGCGCCGGGCACCGGGACGACGGGGAATCCCGCCTCACGCACGCGTGCGACGGCCCGGGCGCCCGGATCCGAGATCGCGGGGGTGCCGGCGTCGCTGATCAGCGCGACGTGCTTGCCGTCCTCGAGCATTCGGATCACCTGCCCGACGGCCGCCTGCTCGTTGTGTTCGTGCAGCGGGAAGAGACGCGTGCTGACGCCGAGGGCATCGAGGAGGCGCTGACTGTGTCGCGTGTCCTCGGCCGCAATCGCGTCGACGGTGCCGAGGACTGCCCGCGCCCGCATGCTGATGTCCTGCAAATTCCCGAGCGGCGTCGCCACCACATACAATGACGGCGTACTGGACAGGGACGAGGGATGATGGGACATGGCGCCGCCGGGGGTAAAGTCGGGGAAGCGATTGTCGGCCGCGGGTCGGGAACGACGCAAGCGCGCGGGGGTGCCGCCGAAGCCGCAGCCGAGCGTTTTCTCGCCCGGCACGGCGTGGCCGTCCTCGGGCGCAACGTGCGCTGCAGAGGTGGCGAGGTGGATCTCGTCTGCCTCGACCGCGACACCGTCGCGTTCGTCGAAGTCCGTTTGCGCAGCAACCCGCGCTTCGGCGGCGCGGGCGCGAGCATCACTGTCGCGAAACAGCGCCGCGTCGTCCTCGCCGCGCGCTGGTGGCTCGCCGGCGCGGGTCGACGTTACGCGGATTACCCGTGCCGCTTCGACGCCGCGCTGCTTTCTTCCGTCGACGAGGCGACCGTCGAGTGGATCCGGGGTGCGTTCGACGCGGGATAGCGGTGCGCCGGGGCTCCGAGCCGCCAATCCGCGCGCATGCTAGACTTTGCGCCCGACGAAGTGACCCGAGAGACTCCGCCATGGACCTCATCCATCGCATTTCCCGCCAATTCGAGGACAGCGCCCGCGTCAAACTCGACGCGATCGAAGCCCTTGCGGCCCCGATCGCCGGCGCGATCGAGATCATGACGGGCAGTCTGCTGAACAACGGCAAGATCCTGTCCTGCGGCAACGGGGGATCGGCGGCGGACGCGCAGCATTTCGCCGCCGAACTCGTGAACCGTTTCGAGATGGAGCGCCCGCCGCTCGCGGCCGTCGCGCTGACGACCGACACCTCGACGCTGACCTCGATCGCGAACGACTACGACTACAACCAGATTTTCTCGAAGCAGGTCAGCGCGCTCGGACAAGCGGGCGACGTGTTGCTAGCGATTTCGACCAGCGGCAATTCGCCGAATGTCATCGAAGCGATCAGCGTCGCGCACGAACGCGACATGCGCGTCATCGCGCTGACCGGCAAGGGCGGCGGCCGCATCGGCCAAATGCTCACCGATCACGACATCCACCTGTGCGTGCCCGCGGACCGCACGGCCCGCATCCAGGAAGTTCACCTGCTCGTCCTGCACTGCCTGTGCGACGGCATCGATTGTCTGTTACTCGGAGTAGAAGACGAATGAGCAAGCAAGGCGCATCCGGCAGCCGCCGGACCCTTCTCCTCGGCCTGACCGCCGCGGCGACCCTGCCCGCCCTGCAGGGCTGCTTCCCGCTGGTGGCCGGCGGCGTCGGCGTCGGCGCGGCAATGGCGGCCGACCGGCGCACGTCGGGCGCCTACGTCGAAGACGAAGGGATCGAGTGGCGGGCGGCAAGCGCGATTCGCGACCGCATGGGCGACGCGGTACATGTCAACGTGACGGCGTTCAACCGCAACGTGCTGCTGACCGGGGAGGCGCCGTCGGAAGCGCATCGCGCGGAGATCGAACGCGTGATGAGCCGCGTGCCGAACGTGCGGGGAATCACGAACGAAGTACAGATCGCCGGTATCTCGTCGCTGACTTCGCGCAGCGACGACTCGGTCGTCACGTCGAAGGTCAAGGCGCGCTTCGTCGATGCGGCCACTTTCGGCGCCCACCTCGTCAAGGTCGTCACCGAAGCGGGGACGGTTTTCCTGCTCGGACTCGTGACACGGCGCGAAGCGGACGCGGCAACCGAGGTCGCGCGCAGGACGAGCGGCGTGCGGAAGGTCGTCCGGGTGTTCGAATACATCACCGACGACGAAGCCAGACGACTTGAAGGCCGCTCGACTTCCGCACAGTAAGCGTTCAACGGGCGACAGCGCAGCGCCGTCGCCCGCCCGGGGAAGAAGGCGGGCCTTCCGCCCTCCCGCACGCGCGACGACGAAAGCCGTGCCTTTCCTCGACGGCCGCTACGCGGCGAGCGGACGGCGTTCCAGCGCAGCGAGCAGCTTGTCGTGAATTCCGCCGAAGCCGCCGTTACTCATCACGAGGATGTGATCACCGGGACGTGCGTCACCGGCGACGCGGGCGACAAGGCCGTCGAAATCCTCGAACGTGACCGCGCGCTCGCCCAACGGTGCGAGCGCGCCCGCCGCATCCCAGCCGAGGCCCTTCGTATAGCAGTAGGTGAAATCGGCGAGCCCCAGGCTCTCCGGCAGCCGGTCTTTCATCACGCCGAGCTTCATCGTGTTCGAGCGCGGCTCCAGCACCGCCAGGATCCGGCCCTCCGGCTCGCTGCGGCGCAAGCCCTCGACCGTCAGCGCGACGGCGGTCGGATGATGCGCGAAATCGTCATAGACGGTGACGCCATTGACCGCGCCGCGCTTCTCCATCCGCCGCTTGATGCCTTCGAAGCGGGCGAGACTCGCGATCGATTGCGCCGGCGTGACGCCGACGTGCCGTGCCGCGGCGACCGCGGCGAGCGCGTTGCAGCGATTGTGGCTGCCGGCCATCGGCATCGCGACTCGTCCCACGACCGTGCCGTCGAAGCTGAATGCCGCCTCCGCCTCGTCGGTGCCGCGCGCGACCGACCACTGCGCGCCATCGCCGAACCATTCGAGTTCCGACCAGCACCCCCGCGCCAGCACGCGCCCGAGGCTCGCCTCCGCGCCGTTCGCGATGATCCGGCCCGACGCCGGAATCGTGCGGACGAGGTGATGGAACTGCGTCTCGATCGCGGCGAGGTCGGCGAAGATGTCCGCGTGATCGAACTCGAGGTTGTTGAGGATCGCCGTGCGCGGGCGGTAATGGACGAACTTCGACCGTTTGTCGCAGAACGCGGTGTCGTACTCGTCGGCTTCGATGACGAAAAACGGCGAATCGGTGAGCCGTGCGGAAACCCCGAAATTTCCCGGCACGCCGCCGATCAGGAAGCCAGGATTCAGGCCCGCGTCTTCGAGCAGCCACGCGAGCATCGACGTCGTCGTCGTCTTGCCGTGCGTGCCCGCGACCGCGAGCACCCATAGTCCCTGCAGCACGTTGTCCGCAAGCCATTGCGGACCGGACACATACGGCAGGCCGCGATCGAGAATCGCCTCGAGCAGCGGATTTCCGCGGGAAATCGCGTTGCCGACGACGAACACATCGGGCTCGAGGTCGAGCTGCGCCGCGTGGAATCCTTCGGTCAGGCGGATGCCCTGCTCCTCGAGCTGCGTGCTCATCGGCGGATAGACGTTCGCGTCGCAGCCGGTCACCGTGTGGCCGGCAGAGCGTGCGAGCAGCGCGATGCCGCCCATGAAGGTGCCGCAGATGCCGAGAATGTGGATGTGCATGAAGACTCCGTAAGCCGCGGCCTGCAACGTTACTGAAAAGCCCGCGTGTAGAATGGGCGGCATTCTACATCGACCGCCTCCCGGACTCGCGACCATGCCTTCCCGCGCGAACCCTTCCCGACCCGGCACCTTGCGGCGCGAAATCGCGGCTTTGGCTGCGCGCATGATGGCCGAGGACGGCATCAGCGACTTCGGCTTCGCGAAACGAAAGGCCGCGCGCCAGCTCGGCGCGAACGAATCGGAGGCGTCCCTGCCGAACAACGCGGAAATCGAAGCCGAGTTGCGGGCCTGGCAGGCGCTGTACCAGGACGAGGAACAAGCCGAGCGCGTGTCCGAAATGCGCCGCACCGCCGTCGAAGTGATGCGCCTCCTCGACGAATTCCGCCCCTACCTCACCGGCGGCGCACTCGACGGCACCGCGGGCCGTTACACCGAGGTCGAGATCGAGCTCTATCCGGAGAGCACGAAGGAGGTGGAGATCTTCTTCCTGAACCAGAACCTCGCTTACGAGCATCGCGAACCGCGCCGCGGTGCGCCGAACGCGCCCGAAGCGATCCTCGCTTTCGACTGGGATCACGTCCCGGTGCGCCTGTCGCTGTACGACGCGAACGCCGAACGGAGCGCGCGGCGCAGCGACGTGCGCGCTCGCCTCGCGGCCGTCGAAGCGCTGCTGCACGCCGACGAGCCGCCCGCCGAATGAGGCGACCGGCGCGCCTTCTCGCGATCGTCGCGGTTGCCGCGGTGGCCGGCGTTGCGGGGTACCTCGCTCGCGAGCACAGCAGGAGCGACACCGGCGGCATTGAAATCGCGGCCGGCGCCGGGCGGGAACTGCTCGCGACGAGCCTGCCCGACGCTGATGGAAACATCCAGCCGCTGGACCAGTGGCGCGGCAAGGTGCTGGTCCTGAACTACTGGGCGACCTGGTGCCCGCCCTGCATGAAGGAAATTCCCGACTTCGCGAGCGTAAGCCGCGACTTCGCCGACGAGCCGGTCCAGTTCGTCGGCATCAGTGTCGATCGCGTCGAGAATGTCCGGGCATTCGACGAGCGCATGGATGTGCCCTACCCGTTGCTGATCGCGCCGCCACAGGCACTCGAAGCCACCGCCCGCCTCGGCAACACCGCGCAGGCGCTTCCCTTTACGGTGATCCTCGACGGACGGGGCGACATCGCGCACCTCAAGCTCGGCGTCTTGAACAAGTCGGAACTAGAAGGCAAAATCCGCGCACTGCTCGCGCGCGACATCGCGCCAAACTCCGCGCAATAGTGGACAACAGGTAGCGAACTGCGGCAAACTTGCCGATATGACGCGCTCAAAACGCAGCAAAGATTCAGACTCGGCGCCGCCGGAGCCGACCCGGATTCTGGTCCTCCACGGCCCGAACCTCAATCTCCTCGGCACTCGCGAACCCGAAATCTACGGGCGAACGACGCTCGCCGACGTCCATGCTGCGATGGACGCGCGAGCCCGCGCTGACGGCGTCGTCCTCGAATCGTTCCAGAGCAATCACGAAGGGCAGCTCATCGACCGGATCCAGGCCTCGGCCACCGAGAACGTCGATTTCATCATCATCAATCCGGCCGGCTACACGCACACCAGCGTCGCGATGCGCGACGCGCTCGCCGCGGTCGAAGTGCCCTACGTCGAAGTGCACTTGTCGAACATCCACGCGCGGGAACCCTTCCGGCATCACTCCTATTTTTCCGATCGCGCCACCGGCGTGATTTGCGGGCTGGGCGCCTACGGCTACATGGCCGCGCTCGAATTCGCCCTCTCGCAACTGCGGAAAACCTGAACAACACCCTCGGGCGGCGCCGTCGCGGCGCCGTCGTCACGGAGAACATCATGGATCTGCGCAAGCTGAAGAAGTTGATCGACCTCGTCCAGGAGTCGGGCATTTCCGAACTCGAAGTCACCGAAGGCGAAGAAAAGGTACGCATTGCGAAGCACAACGGTGCGCCGGTGGCGAATTACGTGCCCGCAATGCCGGTCGCCGCGCCGCAGCTCGCGCCGGCGCCGTCCGGCGTCGTCGCGCCTCCGGTCGAGGAGATCCCCGAGGGGACGGTCGTGAAATCGCCGATGGTCGGTACGTTCTATCGCGCCACGGCGCCGGGCGCGAAGCCGCTCGTCGACGTCGGCCAGCCGGTCGCCGTGGGCGACCGGCTGTGCATCATCGAAGCGATGAAGCTCATGAACGAGATCGAGTCCGAGTGCGCCGGCACCGTGAAAGCGATCCTCGTGGAGAACGGCCAGCCGGTCGAATACGGCCAGCCGCTGTTCGTCATCGCCTGATCGCGCCCATGTTCGAAAAGATCCTGATCGCCAACCGCGGGGAAATCGCCCTCCGCGTGCTGCGCGCGTGCCGCGAACTCGGCATCCGCACCGTCGCCGTGCATTCGACCGCCGACACGGAAGCGAAGTACGTGAAGCTCGCGGACGAATCCGTGTGCATCGGCCCGCCGCAGTCGGCGATGAGCTACCTCAACGTTCCCGCGATCATCTCGGCCGCCGAAGTCACCGACGCCGCGGCGATCCATCCGGGCTACGGCTTCCTCTCCGAGAACGCCGACTTCGCCGAGCGCATCGAGCAGTCGGGCTTCGTGTTCATCGGGCCGCGGCCGGACACGATCCGCCTGATGGGCGACAAGGTCAGCGCGAAGGATGCGATGAAGGCAGCGGGCGTGCCCTGCGTCCCGGGCTCCGAAGGCGCGCTGCCGGAAGACCCGAAGGAGATCGTGCGGATCACCCGCGCCATCGGCTACCCGGTGATCATCAAGGCGGCGGGCGGCGGCGGCGGCCGCGGGATGCGCGTCGTGCATACCGAAGCGGCATTGCTGAACGCCGTCACGACGACGCGCGCGGAAGCCCAGGCGGCGTTCGGCAACCCCGTCGTGTACATGGAGAAGTTCCTCGAGAACCCGCGCCACGTCGAGATTCAGGTGCTCGCCGACGAACATGGCAACGCGGTGTACCTCGGCGAGCGCGACTGCTCGATGCAGCGCCGGCACCAGAAGGTCATCGAAGAAGCGCCGGCGCCGGGCATCGACCGCAAGGCGATCGCGAAGGTCGGCGAGCGCTGCGCCGAAGCGTGCCGCAAGATCGGCTACCGCGGCGCCGGGACCTTCGAATTCCTGTACGAGAACGGCGAGTTCTACTTCATCGAAATGAACACCCGCGTGCAGGTCGAACATCCGGTGACCGAGATGATCACCGGCATCGACATCGTCCAGGCGCAGATCCGGATCGCAGCCGGCGAAAAGCTGTGGTTCCGCCAGCGCCAGATCGAGTTCCGCGGCCATGCGATCGAATGCCGCGTCAACGCCGAGGACCCGTTCAAATTCACGCCCTCGCCGGGACGGATCACGAACTGGCACACGCCCGGCGGACCGGGTGTGCGCGTCGACTCGCACGTCTATAACGGCTACACGATCCCTCCGCATTACGATTCGATGATCGGCAAGCTGATCGCCTATGGCGACACGCGCGAACAGGCGATCCGCCGGATGCGCATCGCGCTGTCCGAGATGGTCGTCGAAGGCATCAAAACGAACGTCCCGCTGCACCAGGAGCTGATGCTCGACGCGCGCTTCATCGAAGGTGGTACCAGCATCCACTACCTGGAACACAAGCTGGCCGATCGCAACGAAGTCAAGACACCCTGACGCGGGAACCGGGACCATGTGGATATCGGTCATCCTCCAGGCTGAAGCGCAAAAGGCCGAAGCGCTGTCCGAGGCGTTGATGGACGCGGGGGCGCTGTCGATCAGCATCGAGGATGCCGATGCCGGCACGGACGCGGAGAAGCCGCAGTTCGGCGAACCCGGCCATCACCCGGTCGGGCTGTGGGATCACAGCCGGGTCATCGCGCTGTTCGACGCGCAGGCCGATCTCGCCGTCGCGCTCGCACGCGCCGCGGCCGATGCCGGTTTCGACGCCGTGCCGCCGTTCACGCTCGAAGAAGTCGCCGAGCAGAACTGGGTGCAGCTCACGCAGAGCCAGTTCGACCCGATCCGCATCACCGAGCGGATGTGGATCGTGCCGTCGTGGCACACCGCTCCGGATCCCGACGCGATCAACATCGAGCTCGACCCGGGCATGGCGTTCGGCACGGGCTCGCATCCGACGACACGCCTGTGCCTCGAATGGCTGTGCGACGCCGTGCGGCCGGGCGACCTCGTGCTCGACTACGGCTGCGGCTCGGGGATCCTCGGCATCGCCGCGGCACGGCTCGGCGCGGGCGACGTGCTCGGAGTCGACATCGACGACAAGGCGCTCGAAGCGGCGCGCGACAACGCCGAGCGCAACGGCACGACGGTAAGACTGCAGCACTCCCGCGAGCCCGTCGACGCCCGCTTCGACGTCGTCGTCGCCAACATCCTCACGAATCCCCTCTGCGTGCTCGCGCCGCTGCTCGCGGCGCGCATCGCGCCCGGCGGCCGGATCGCGCTGTCGGGGGTGCTCGAAACGCAGACGCAGCAGGTCATCGACGCCTACGCGCCGTTCCTCCGCCTGCATGTCGGCGCGGTGCACGAGGGATGGGCCCGGCTCGAAGGCCTGCGACCGGCGGATACTCCGCAATAATGATGTTCGCCCGCTGCCCGGCCTGCCAGACGGTATTCCGGGTGCGACCCGAACAACTGCGCGCGCACCGCGGAGAAGTGCGCTGCGGGCGCTGCCAAACGCCTTTCAACGCGCTCGAGCATCTGATCGAGGCCGATTCGAGATCGGCCGGCCCTGCGACGCCCGCAATGACGTCGCCCGCGGCGGAGGTGAACGGTCCGGCGGCTGCGGGCAAGGCCTTGCGGACCGCCCCGTCGACGGCCAATGATCTCCCCGGTGACAGCTTCTTCGTTCTCGAAGAACGCCCTTCGGATTCCGTTGGCGCTTCAACGCGACCCGCCCGTCACGTCCCGCCCTTCGGCGCGCCCCCGGGACAGGCGTATCGTGCGGGGGACGAAGCGGCGCCCGCGCCTGTCGACGAAACGCCGCCGCTCGTCGGCAGCGCAATGGATCGAGCTGGCGACGCGCTCGATTTCGAAATCCCGGACAAGCTCCTCGTGCCGCGCAGACCGCTGCGCACGTCCGACCTGCTGCGCCGCGAACCGGTCATCGGCGAACCCGCGATCGAACCGCCGCCGCAAGAACCCACGCCCGCAAAGGCGCCGGCGCCCGGCGCAGGCGAACCCTCGTTTCCCGAGTTCATCGATCTGTCCGACTTCGCGCCGGCCGAGCCGGCAACGCCGGCCGAGCCGGCAACGCCGGCCGGCGTCGACGTTCCCATCGACGAGCTGGCGGATTTCGGGCGTCGAGTGCCGTTCGACGAATGGGCGCAGCGGGTCCGGAGCAAAGGCGGCGACAGGAGCGAACCCGGCACCGGGTTCGCCGGCCCCGCCGACGGCGGCCCATCGGAGCCCGACACCGTCCCGCAGCCCAATTTCCCGCAGGAGCCCGAACCGGCAATTCACGGATCTTCGGAGGAATCCCTGGCCGCGTTTGCCGAACTCTCCGGGCGCGACACCGTCACCCCGGAAACGGACTCCGCGGCGCCCGCGACCGCCGCGGCGAGCGCGCCGCCGGCGAGTCCGATCGCGTCCGACGACGCGCTCGAGACCGCCCGGCTCGACGCGGCTTATGGTTCGCGCCCCGCTTCTGCGGGCAAGCGCTGGCTGCTCGGACTCGGTATCGGCCTCCTGCTCGGGATGCTCGCGGTCCAGGCCGCATACCTTTTTCGCGCCGAAATCACCCGCGAATGGCCGCAACTCCGCCCGGCCTATCTGGCGGCCTGCGAGGTGCTCGGATGTACCGTCCCGCTCCCGCGTGTCGCGGATCTGGTCGGCATCGGCACTTCCGACCTGCAATCGGAACCCGGCCGCCCCGGGCGCTTCATCCTCAACGCAACGGTGCGTAACCGCGCCCCGCACCCGCAGGCCTACCCGCATCTCGAATTGACGCTGACCGACGCGCAGGACCGTCCCGTGATCCGCCGCGTGCTCGAACCGAAGGAGTGGTTGCCGCCGCGCCAGCTCCAACGCTCCGGCATCGAGGACGGCTTCCGCAGCGGAAGCGAGATCGCGGTGAAAGTGCCGTTCGAAGCCGAGGACGTCGCTGCCGTCGGCTATCGGCTCTACGTTTTCTATCCTTGACGGTCGATCGCGCACGATGCCCCCCGACCGCGACATCGGCGACGACCGATCAGGGTACGATTCGCCCGGCCTTCAGAATCCGCCGCTCGGCGGCGCCCACCGACTCTTGCCGGAAAACCCGATGGAACACCGCAGTCCCGAGACTCGAGAAAGCCCGTTCAAAGGGAAAACGGGCCTAATGCGCGTATGGAACGCGTTCCGATATTCGCTCGCCGGCCTGAGCGCCGCGTTCCGGCACGAAGACGCCTTCCGGCAGGAATGCATCCTCGCCGCGATCCTGATCCCGGTCGCCATGCTGCTGCCCGTCGAGGCGGTCGGCAAGGCGATGCTGGTCGGCAGCGTGCTGCTGTTGCTGATCGTCGAACTCGTGAATTCCGCGATCGAGGCCACGGTCGACCGCGTGTCGCTCGAGCGCCACCGTCTCGCGAAACGCGCGAAAGACATCGGCAGCGCGGCGGTGCTGATCGCGCTGTTGAATCTCGTCGCGGTCTGGGGCCTCGTGATTCTGGGCTAGCCGCGCCTAACGCGTCACGCGCGTCGTGCCGCTGTCACGCACCAGCCGGACACGTTCGCCCGGCCGGAAAAGCTCGCCCTCGTCTTCCTGCACGACGGCGAGCACCTGCCCGTTTTCGAGTTGCACCGTGACCTCCACGCCCGGCTTGCGGGTCGTACCTTCCTCGACCGCGGCGCCCGCGAGACCGCCCGCCACAGCGCCGAGCACCGTCGCTATGGCCTGGCCACGGCCACCGCCGACCCCGCTGCCGGCGATCCCGCCGACCACCGCGCCCGCACCCGGGCCGATCGCGGTTTTCGTGCCTTCGAGCTGCACCGGCCGGACCGCCTCCACCGTCCCGTATTGCACGACCATCGTCCGCCGCGCCTCGTCGCGGGAATAGGTTCCGCCGCCGAGTCCCGACGCGCATCCCGTCACCCCGAGCACGGTCGCCAGCGCCATGACGGCGACGGCTGCCTGCACGCCCCCTTTCCTGATCACCATAACGATTCTCCGAATGCCGCCGCGTAGCTGTCGGCGATTTCCGCGCGGGACGGTGCATGGTTCTGGCCGCCGCGGCTCGCGATCTTGATTGACCCCATCAACGACGCGAGCCGCCCGGTGCGCGTCCAGTCGTAGCCGTTCGCGATGCCGTAGAGCAGGCCCGCCCGATGCGCGTCCCCGCAGCCGGTCGGATCGACCAGCGCTTGCGCGGGCACGCACGGAATGTCGATACGCCGTCCCTCGGCATAGAGGTGCGACCCTTCCGGCCCGAGGGTGACGAACAGCGCCTCGACCGCGTCCGCCAACTGGGACAGCGAGCGGCCGGTCCGTTCGCACAGCAGGCGCGCCTCGTAATCGTTGACCGTGCAGTACCGGGCCAGTTTCACGCACTCCAGCAGCTCGCCGCCGGAGAAGAGCGGCATCCCCTGCCCCGGGTCGAACACGAACGGAACTCCCGCGGCGGCGAATTGCGACGCGTGGTTCATCATGCCGTCACGGCCGTCCGGCGAAACGATGCCGAGCTTCACGTCGACCGCATCGTCGACGCGATTGAGATGCGAGTGATTCATCGCGCCCGGGTGGAACGCTGTGATCTGGTTGTCGTCGAGATCCGTCGTGATGAAGGCTTGCGCGGTGAAGGTGTCCGGAACATGACGCACGTGGTCCTGCCGCAGGCCGAGTGTCTGCAGCCGCTCGCGATAGGGCCCGGCGTCATCCCCGACGGTCGCCATGATCAGCGGATCGGCGCCGAGCAGCTTCAGGTTGTATGCGATATTGCCGGCGCAGCCGCCGAACTCGCGCCGCATGTCGGGCACGAGGAAGGAGACGTTCAGGATGTGGATCTGCTCGGGCAGGATGTGCTGCTTGAAACGATCGTGGAACACCATGATCGTGTCGTACGCGACGGAACCGCAGACGAGGATGGACATGAGGCGGCCAGATGACGGGAAAGGCCGACATTATAGGCGCCGCGGCCAGCGGGACGCGCTGCGCAAAGCCGTCGCAGCGCCCCGCAAGCGCCGTTCAGAGCGCGGCGCGCAGCTTCGCCGCCATCTCCTCGAGCGCCTCGCGCGTCGGGTTCTTCGCCGGCCACGCGAGCGCCATGCCGTCGCCTTCCCAGCGCGGCAGCACGTGGATATGGAAGTGGAACACCGTCTGCGCGCCGGCCGGTTCGTTCGCCTGGAACAGCGTGACCCCTTCGCAGCCGCAGGCCTTCTTCACCGCGCGGGCCATCTTCGCCGCAGTGCGCATCGCGGCCCCCGCGAGGTCGTCGTCGAGCTCGTAGATGTTCGCGCGGTGCGGCTTCACGACGACGAGCATGTGGCCCGGATTCACCGATTGCAGATCCATGAAGGCGACCGTCAAATCGTCCTCATACACCTTCGACGCCGGCAACTCGCCTTTCGCAATGCGACAAAACACGCAGTTTTCCATTTCTTCCCTCCTGTTTTCCGGGACCCGATGTCACCGCATCGTAACGACCGCTTCACCATGCCGCAATGCGCCAATCGAAGAATGGCGCCATCGAAAACGGACCGAGGCGAAACGCGATGCATGACCGACGCCAAGGCACCGCCGCGCGGCGAGCTTGTATAATCAGCTCAAGGGTTTGCATGCGTCCTCGCTCGAATACCGGCTATTCCCGTGCAGGCCGCTGCCGCTCGCGCGCCTGCGCGCCGACGCTACCGGCGGACCCGGACTTCAATACGGCCACTACTAATCCTGCTGTCGATGGACAAGGTCGGCGGCGGCTTCGCCCGGCACTTCATGGGACTCATAGACTGAACCTTCCGACCTCGCACGCGCGACGTCGCGCCAGCCTCCTCGTCCGCACGTGGCGCTACCTGCGGCTCGCGCTGCACGTCGCGCAGGGCGTGGCGACGGTCCTCGCCGTCCACCCGCTCACCTCGCCGGCCACGCAACGCCGGCTGCGCCAGTGCTGGTCGCGGCGGCTGCTCGCGTTGCTCGGCGTCGAACTCGACCCGCGCGGCGCGCCCGTCCGGCCCGGCTGCCTCGTCGTTGCGAACCACATCTCGTGGCTCGACATCTTCGTGCTGAACGCGCTCTCGCCGTCGGCTTTCATCTCGAAGGCCGAAGTGCGCGACTGGCCGGTCGTCGGCAGGCTCGCTTCGGCGAGCGAAACCGTATTCCTGCGGCGCGGGAGCCGGGGCCACGCGAAAATCATCAACGGCGAGATCGGCGCGCTGCTCGACGCCGGTCGCAACGTCGCGCTCTTTCCCGAAGGCACGACGACGGACGGGACGCACGTGCTTCATTTCCACGCCGCACTGCTGCAACCGGCGATCGAGTCCGGCCATCCGGTCCAACCGGTGTCGATCTCCTACCGCACGCCGGACGGCAGCCTGAGCGTCGCGCCCGCCTATGTTGGCGACACCAGCCTCGGCCAGTCTCTCGGGGCGATCATCGCCGAGCCGCGGCTCGTTGCCCGAACGCTCACGGCAGCACCTCTCCCGACGACGGAAGGCGTGACGCGGCGCGCGCTCGCCGAGGCCGCACGCGACGTGATCGTACGGGGAATCGCCGACGAGCCGGATCTGGCAAAGGATCGGCGAACCGTCGCGGAGCGCAGCGAGGATTCCGTCTCGGCCGAAAACGCAGTGCGTTCTTGACGGGAAAGGCCGTTCGTCCCTGACGCAGCCTCCCGCGCGGAAGCACGACTTCCACCCACCACGCGTCACACTGCTGTCCGACAGCGGCGAACGGGACAGCCGCCGAAGCCTGCAGCCGCGACCTACCCGAGCACCTGGAACACCTCGCCATCCTCGAGCCGCACCGCGGTGAGCTTGCCGCCCCACACGCAGCCCGAGTCGAGCGCGATCAGGCCCGGCTCCCGATGGAATCCCAGCGCCGACCAGTGGCCGCAAACGATCGTGTGGGTGCGATACAAGCGCTCGGGGACACGGAACCACGGCATCGTTCCCGGCGGAGCGTCGTCGGGAGGCCCCTTCGCACGCAGCGCCATCCGGCCGTCCGGCGTGCAGAAACGCATCCGTGTCAGCGCATTGACAACCACCCGAAGCCGATCCCAGCCCTGCAGATCGTCGGACCAGCGATCGGGGCTGTTGCCGGCGAGGTTGAGGAGCAAACGCTTCGCATCCACCCCCGTCAGCGCCGCCGCGACTTCGGCTGCGAGCGCGTGCGCATTGCTTATCGTCCATTCGGGAAGCAGGCCCGCGTGCACCATCGCGTAATCGCCCTCGACGTGCATCAACGGCTGGCCGGAGAGCCACGCGATCAGTTCGTCACGATCGGGCGCCTCGAACACCTGATACAGCGTATCGCCCTGTTCGCGCCGCTCGTAGCCGGCCGCGCGCATCAGCAGGTAAAGATCGTGGTTGCCGAGGACCACCGTCGCCGCTTCGCCCAGCCCGCGCAGGAAGCGCAGTACATGCACCGATGCGGGGCCGCGGTTGACGAGATCGCCGACGACCCACAGCCGGTCGGCCGCAGGATCGAACTTCACGCGGTCGAGCAGCCGGCGCAGCGGGTCGTAACAGCCCTGGATGTCGCCTATCGCGTATGTCGCCATCGGTGGAAGCGGAAAAGGACGGATTGTAGCCGGCGGCGTGCGTGATCAGCGAGGTCGGGAAATGTCGGATGCGCAAAAGCTGTAACGGTCGGGTCGAAGACGACCGCTGCATGCGCCGTCGCCGGCCGAACAGGATTCTTGTCCTGTCGCAAGGCCCGCCGAACGCTCAGCGGCCCGCCGCCCTCGCCGCCGCAATCGCAGTTCCCGCGCCTTCCACGACTCGCAACGTCGGCCGCGCGGGGGCCGGCGCATATTCCGGCACCCACCGCAGCAGGCCCCTGCGGACCTCGTCATCGGACACCGGCCCCGGCCGCGCGAGCCATGCCTCGAGCTCGGCGAGAAACCCCGCCGCGACCGGACGCGACCGTGCGATGCGCAGCTTCGGATGCGGCGTCTCGCGCGTGACCTCCGAGTCCGCGAGCAGCTCCTCGTACAGCTTCTCGCCCGGCCGAAGCCCGGTGAACTCGATCCGGATCTCCTCTTCCGAGTAGCCGGACAACCGGATCATGTTTCGCGCGAGATCGACGATCTTGACCGGCTCGCCCATGTCGAGCACGAACACCTCGCCCCCCTGCCCCATCGCCGCCGCCTGCAGCACGAGCTGCGCGGCCTCCGGAATCGACATGAAGTAGCGGTTGATGTCGGGGTGCGTCACCGTCACCGGCCCGCCGCGCGCGATCTGCTCCTGGAACTTGGGAATCACGCTGCCGGTGCTGCCGAGCACGTTACCGAAGCGCACCATCGCGAATTGCGTCGCGCCGCCGCCCGAGTGCAGCGCCTCGCACGCCATCTCCGCGAGCCGCTTCGTCGCACCCATGACGTTCGTCGGATTGACCGCCTTGTCGGTCGAGATCAGCACGAAACGCTCCGCGCCGTAGCGCTTCGCGCATTGCGCGACGCGCAACGTCCCGAGCACGTTGTTCCGCACCGCCTGCCACGCGTTGCGCACTTCCATCAGCGGCACGTGCTTGTACGCGGCGGCGTGGAACACGACCTGTGGGCACCACGTCGCGAAGACTTCATCGAGCCAGATCTCGTCCTTGACGTCGCCGGCGAGACAGATGATCTCCACCTCCGGCCGATGCTGCGCGAACCACTGCTCGATCGAATAGAGCGCGAACTCGTTCGCCTCGAACAGCATCAGCCGCTTCGGCGCAAAGCGCGCGAGCTGGCGGCACAGCTCGCTGCCGATGGAACCGCCGGCGCCGGTCACCATCACGGTCTTGCCGGACAACATCGCCCGGACGTGGGCGAAGTCGATGCAAACGGGAGCCCGGCCCAGAAGGTCCTCGATCGCTACCGGCCGCATCGAATTGATAGCCACCCGCCCGCTCATCAGATCTTCAAGGCCCGGCACGGTGAAGACCTGCGCGCCGGCCCGAACCGCCAGATCGGTCGCGCGTCGCAGCACGTCGCTGGCCGCCGACGGCATTGCAAGGATCACGTGTTTCGCGCGGTAATCCTCCAGGACGGCCGGGAGTTCCTCGACGGCGCCGACGACCGGCCGCCCGCAGAGTTCGAGGCCGTGCTTGGAACGGTCGTCATCCACCAATGCCACCACACGCCAGTCTGCACACCGTTCCAGCGCCCGCACGAGCATGAGACCGCCGGATCCTGCCCCGACGACAACGACGGGCCTGCCTTGCGCGATCAGCCCCCCGTAGAGGCGGTGCTCCTTCCACATCCGCCACATCGCCCGGCCACCGCCCATCACGACGAGAAGCAGGATCGGATACAGCAGCATTAGCGAGCGCGGAATCGCCGGAACACTGCGATCGAGCGCCACCAGCGCAATCAGCACCACACCCGACATCGAGACCGCCTTCATCAGCCGCTTCAAGTCGGGCAAACTCGCGAAGACCCACATCCCGCGGTAGAGTCCGGCCCAACGGCAAGCGAAGACCTGGGTGACGAGCAGTACCGTCAGCACCCACGCCGCCTGCCGTTGATACTCGACGGGCCAATCGAAGTTGAAGCGGATCAGCAACCCGCCGACCCACGCCACGACGACGGCGAAACGGTCGAAAAGAAACACCAGCAGGGAATGTAAGGACCTATGCACTGATTCTGCGGGCGGCATCATAAGGCAAAGATTTTTCTGTTCAATAAGTGTCGGCCACGGACGCATCCGAATGAAGGGACACGCTTGTCAGGTTGCATTGAAGCAGGATCGGCGTGGCGGAGCGACTGCAAATACATTCGGTAACACCGCAATGACAAATTTGCGGCTCGATCGTATGCGCCGTTATCGCTTTAGGATCGCGCCGAGCGTCGCGAAGATGATACCTAGATCCCCGAGAAAGCTGTTGTTGTCGACATACTCGACATAGTAGCGCTGCTTGATCGGCAAGACCTCCCTAACATACGCGTCCTCGGGACTGTTCGACCGGGCAAGAATATCGTTCTCGTCCTTGAATCGAATCGATGCCCAATCCGTGACGCCAGGACGAACGGACAGCACCTTTGCCCTCACCTCATCCGGATACAATGCGATATATCGCGGCACCTCTGGACGAGGACCGACTATGCTCATTTTTCCATACAGGACGTCAATTAACTGAGGCAGTTCATCGAGTTTCATCTTCCGCAGGAAATGACCCGCCCGCGTCACCCGGCGGTCCTTGCCAATCGTAATCTGCGGACCTTTCGCCTCGGCATCAACGGTCATCGTACGAAACTTGTGAATGAAGAAGGTCCGGCCGAAACGTCCGACGCGTTCCTGGCGAAAGAACACCGGCCCCTCCGAATCCAGCTTGATCCATGCTGCGATTGCGAGGAGCAGCGGCGAGAGCAGCACCAGACCGATCGCGCAGGACGCAAAATCGAAACAACGCTTTAGCATTGTCAAATCCTAGCGCAAGGATTCCCTGACCGTCCGTACCACGCGCTCGACATCGCCGTCCGTCATCCGCGTATAGAGGGGCAGCGTGGCCGTTCGTTCGAAGACTCGCTGACTTACCGGGAACATGTCCGGCTTCAATTCGTAGCGATCGCGCCAGTAGGGCTGAAGATGGAGTGGAATGTAATGGACGCTCATTCCGATTCCGCGCTCGAACATTCTTTCGATGAAGGCATCGCGACCGCAGGGCGCCCCCTCTCCAAGTTGCACCACGTAGAGGTGCCACGAGTGCAAATCCCCCTCGCGCGGGCCCGGCGGCAATATCAGTGGAAGTCCGGACAGAGTAGCGTTGTATTGCTCCGCAATGTGCTGCCTCCGCGCCTGGAACGCACGCGCTTTTCTCAACTGATGGATGCCGATCGAGGCGGCAATATCGGTCAGGTTGTACTTGAAGCCGGGCGCCACGATCTCGTAGTACCAACTGGGGACGGTCGCCGTAAACCGGTCGAATGCATCGCGGTTGATACCGTGAAGCCGCATCGTTCGCGCCCGCATGGCAATCGCCGGATTGCGAGTGACCAGCATCCCGCCTTCGCCCGTGGTGATCGTCTTGTTGGCGTAGAAACTGAACACCGTCACATCGCTGTCCAGAGTGCCTACAAGCCTTCCGTCAGACGTCGTGGGCAGTGCGTGGGCGGCATCCTCCACGACCTTCAATCCGTGCCGTCGCGCGATGTCGAGAATCACGGACATCTCGGCACTGCGGCCCGCGAAATGGACCGGAATGATGGCTTTCGTCCGCGGTGTGATTGCGCGCTCCACCGCCTCCGGATCGATACAAAGGGTGTCTGCGGAAATATCGACAAAGACAGGATCGGCGCCGAGATAACGAACGACCTCCGCGGTGGCCGTAAAGGTGTGGGTCGTCGTGATGACCTCGTCGCCCGGGCCCACGCCAAGGGCCTCGAGCGACAAATGCAGCCCGGCGGTTGCAGAATTGACCGATATGGCCTCGACTCCACCTCCCAGCCATTGGGCGAAATCGTCCTCGAACTGCTTCGCCTTGGGTCCGGTCGTTACCCATCCCGAGCGAAGCGAAGAGACGACCTCGGCAATCTCCTCTTCCCCGATTTCCGGCAGGGCAAAAGGCAGGAACTGTTCAACTGCGCGATTCATAGGACGATTCCAAATAATCAATCTGGTTTGGAAAGAGGCTCTCGGCGAGGCCGGATTCAGTTTCGATCACAGAACGTATTCATAGTGATTCATGCGCCGCCCCCCCGACCGTTCACTGGTCTTCACGACCCGGAAACCCAGGCTCCGGTAGAAGCGGTTAACTTTCTCGTTCCCCGTGGCGTCCGTGGTCAACTCCACCGCGCCTGCGTGAAAACTGGAACACCTCGTCAAGAACTCGCTGACCAAAGCCTTGCCGCAACCCTGTTTCAGAACGTGAGGCGCGACACCGACCGACGCCAGTTCCACCCGGCTGCAGGCCTCCAGCGACTCGCCGGAGCGCTCGCCGATTTGCTTCATGTTCTCAAGGACACGCAACCACAAGCGCGGCCGCAGCGCCAGATGCAGAACCGCGGCCGCCATCATCCTCTTCCTTCTCGAACCGAGTAACTTGTAGAACATGCTCGGATCATGAAAGCCGGCGACAAACCCGACCACTCTCGCCCGCTCGTCCAACGCGACGAGAAACACCTTACCGGGATAGTCGAGTACTGCCTGATAGTATTCCCGCAGAAAGACGGGCCCGAGCAGGGTCATCAGGAACCCGGGAAACGCCTGACGATGAACCTCGGCGACCTGATCCAGGTCGGTTTGCCTCACATCCCGCAAGGTGGGCGACGCTTCGCGCTTCGTCATATATCAGTCGCCAATCCAAATCCTCAGAAAGTTCTTGCCCGCCCTACGAACGGGGCGGGAGCACTCTTCCACGACAAGCCCCCTTTTCCGGGGTCCTCTCCACAGTCATCGACAAAAAAAGTCTCGTCAAAGAAGACAAGCTCGCACCACGCCATCCACCGGCTCAACGACAGGCACAAGAACGGGGTTCAGGTTCTACCGGCGACGGTTTCGAAAAATTCGATATACCTTCCCGTGACCGTCGCCTTTGCGTAATGCCCTTCAAGGTGTCGCCGGCCGCTTTCCCCGCAGCAATTTCTGCGCGCCGAATCGGTGGCCAAAGATACGATGGCGTCGGCCAGCTTCGTGCCGTCCTCCGCATCGACCACGATCCCGCAGCCTGATCTTCTGACCAACGACGCGGTTTCACTATCGGAGTCGACGGACGCGATCACTGCACGCGCGGCCGCCATGTAGCCGAGTACCTTGCTAGGAACCGACGAACGGCCCTTCCCTTTCAGCAGCGTGACGAGGGAGATATCCGCAGTCGCCTGGACTTCCGCGAGCCGCTCGCGCGGCTGGAACGGGACGAATAAGACATTCCCGAGGCCGTTTTCCTCTACGTACGTTCGCAAACCGGCAACCGCGGGCCCCTCACCGACAAAGACGAAGCGAGCCGCCGGCAGGGTCGTCCCGAGGATGGTTGCGGCTCTCAGCACCACCTCCGCCCCGGAAACCATCCCGATCGTCCCTGCGTACAACACCACGAGGTGGTCGCGAGAGAGTCCAAGCTCGGCGCGAAAAGAATTCATCCTGTCGCCCGGAACTACTTCACTGAGATCGATCCAATTCGGAATTACCGCGACGTCACCGGCGTCCGCCCCCTTGCCGACGCAATGCGCCTTGAACTGCTCGCAGATCACCGCCAATCCGGCGGCAGATCGGTAACCCGTTCGTTCCACCCATCGCAACACTCTTACGAACAGCGGGTTTTTCACCAGGCCCAGTTCGACGGGGACGTCGGGATGAAGATCCTGCACGTTCAGAATCAATTTGGAGCGCTTCAATTTCGCGATAATCGGCAATGTCATCCCGACGGAAAGTGGCTGAAAGACGGCGAATATCAGGTCGCGGCGACCGCCGAACAACAATGCACCGCCCGAAGTAAGCGTAAACGACAGGAACGTCAGAATTCGGCTGAACTTTCCTGGACTCCGCTTCGTATAGAGGTAGGTGCGACAGAGCTTTACGCCGTCGACGACTTCATTCAGGCACAACCGCTTGCGGTAACCGCCGAAAACAACCCCTGATGGATGATTGGGAAAACCCGTTATGACCGTCACGTCATGACCGGCAGCCGTCATCGCTTGCGCCAACTCTCGGATCATATAGCCGATCGGTGCCTGCTCGGGCGGATACCATTGTGATACGAACACCACCTTCATTCCGACCCAAGACCTCAAACGTGAGGCATCTCACTGCCTCTATTCCTGAAATCGCGTCTTTGCAGATCGCGCGCAAAAAGCTGGCCGCAGCGGTCTAGCCCGACGGAGATCTGCGGCAATTGGACTCCGGCCGAACCGCGCGCTGGAGTCGAATCATGAAGTAGGCGACCAGCAGGGCCGGCGCCAGCGCACGAAACATCTGGGACACCTGGTAGATGAGCGAATACTTTAGGGCAATGACACAGGTTGCGAAAACGAACACGTACGCCACATTCCTCAGCAGTCTTGTGCGGCGTCCGAGAGCCCAGCGTGCGAGCAATCCGAAACCCATTCCGGTCAGCAGGCCGCGGACGGCGAGATCGCCCTCTCCACCCCAGATCGCACTGTCCGCGATGGGGCCCATGGTCTGGGGCGGCACGGCTGAGTCCGGGAAGTATTGGCGTGCGTACCAATACTGCGAATTGAACTGGGTGTGCTCGAAGAATGGAACCGCCGTGAAGAAGTCGTTGAAGAGCATCAGCCACTCCCGCTCCGGCAGAGTCCCGTTCGACCGCTCCACGTAGAGATGGAAGCTCGTGTAGAAGACGGCCCCGAACTCCGTCGCGATACTCAACCCTCGCTCCGAGAAATCCCGGAGCGCCGCCTGGATGTCGAATTCGGCCGTCCGGTAGAACTCGACGGCGGTGAACAGGACGAGCAGGACGCCGAGGTAGAGCAGGCCCTGCCGGAACCCTATCCGCGCGACGTTGAAGTGATAGAGGCACGCGACGGCGAGCAGAATCGACAGCGTCTCGATCCGCGAACCCAGAGAGTACGACAGCTCGTAGGCGACGATGAAGAACACGAACAGGACGATCGGAACCCTGAACCGGCGGTAGTCCGAAAACATCAAGGTCAAAGCGACGTAATAGCCCCCGCCTTTCAAAATCAGACACAGAAATGCGAAACGCCTCATCCACGGCGACAAGGCATCGAACCGCGTGTAGTGGCCGTAGTAATCCTCGACCGGGGCGGAAAGCAGACTGATGGCGCCCACGCAGATCAACACCATGGCCACGACTGCCGCGACCACCCAGTTGTCGACTCTGGTCGAACCTACATCCGGAGACGCTTCGCCGTGACCTCCGCGTGCGAGAAGGTATGCCGCCATTACTGTGACGGCAAACAGACAATGGCGCCAAAGATGAGTCCCGAGTTCTTCCGGCCGCGGATTGAGTACCGCAAAGTTCAACGCATCGAAATTCAGCGGAAAGTGGAAGTTCAGGATCAGGAAGTTCAGGGCCGGAATGACCGAATAGGCGACGACGAATCCTGAAAAGATGACTCCGACCTCGCCGAAGATCCCGGATTTCACCCGGCCATCCAGCATCACGCAGAAAAGGAAGAAGGAGAACAGGATCACGAGCGCCGGGACGGCCACGGCCCGCTGGGACTCGGACGACAAGAAAACGGCGACGACGAGAGCCAGGAGAAACGACAGCAGCACGACCGCGATCCGCCCCTCGAGTTCGACGAGGGCTCGTGAGGCCGGAGCGGTAGCCGTCGCGACCTCCACCGCCTCGGGCTTGACTTGCATATCGATCATCAGGCGGAAACCTATTGTTCGAGCTTCGGAAACAAAGGCCCCTTGCCGGAAGAGACAAGGAAATAGCCCAAGGACCGCTTGACGATGTTGAGAAGATTCCGCGGCATGAGGTCGCGATAGAACCGCCCCAGGTATTCCGCGGCGTAGGCAGCTTCGACGATGTTGCCGATCCGATAGCGAGACGCATCGAGAAAGATGGACCGCGGATTGATCCCGCTCCCTATGAAAGGCGACTTCTCCTTTTTCCTGCGCGACTTCGCAATGAGCGCGTCGAAATGGGCCTCGAGACCGTGGCGCAAGGCGATGTTCCTGAGAATGCCCATTTCGCGCAGCAGCCGATCCTGTCCGTAGAGGCCGTGTGCCAATTCATTGATTCCCGATTCGAGGACGCGCCTGAAATCAATCCGGGGCACGACTCCGCCCCATCCGGGGAGGTCCCGGGCGGTCAGAAGATAATCTACCGTCATCAATGTGATCAGCGGCGAATAGGGTTGCCGGGCCAGTTCGTCGTGCATCGGCACCGCATCGACCGCCTTGAAGAACGATTGCGAGTTTTTCTTGGCCGCTTCCTCGTTGGCCAGATAGTTGAGGCCCTGCGACGTGGGAGACAGCCCGTAGAGTGCGAACGGCGTGCCCGAGAAGGCGAAGTTCTTCACCTCCCCCGCGAGGACTATGCCGGAGTAGCCGTCAGGCGTCGGGCAACTGTAGAAGCGTCCGTCCTTGCTGCGGCTCTGCACCTGCCGGACGAGCCGCGTCGATGCAACGCCCTTGACGTAGGACATCGGCGATTCGATGTCGCCGAGATAGTTCAGATGCTCGGCTTGGCGCGCCAGGAACGCCTGCGAATCGACAATGCGGTCTTGCTTCGGGTGATAGAGCATCAACTGGCCTTCGGGGCCGCGCACCTTCGGGTAGGTGTAGAGCGGCGCCGCCCACGACAGGAGCTCGAGCCCGGTATCGCGCAGCACGTCCCGCATCCCGCTGATGCCGCCGGGCATCAGTCCGTCATCGCCCCCGAGGGCGATCACGAAACCCGGTTGCGCGAGGTCGAGGGCGTATTCGAAGTTGTCTCGCATCCCCGGATTGCGCTCGTTGCTCCGGTACTTGATGCGCGGGTCTTGACGCGACGCTTCCAGGACGACGTCCCGTGTATGGTCCGTACTGCCGTCGTCGGACACCAGGACTTCCAGGTTGGCGTAGTCCTGCATCATGCAGGTGCGAAGAGTGTGCGCGAGGTACTCGGCTCGGTCCTTCGTGGGGATGATGACGGTAAAGCGCGGATCGGTTTCTTTCGGGGTAGTCATCGGGTCTCCGTGGCGCGGAGCGCAGTTTTTTTCGGCAGTATTGTGTAGGTCGCCACCAGGCACGGCAGGAGAACAAGGCAGGTGACGGCAATCCAGGAGGCCAGGCCCCAGCGCGCGAGATCTTCCGGCATCAATTGCTTCGATACAAGGAGCAGCGGCAAGGCCGTGACGAGCGGCACCAAGACCACTTGGCGATACCATCTCATCGTTTCCCCCGGGAACAGCACGCGATTCATCAGCCACAACCCGAAGGTGATCTCGATGGCACCGTGGACCAGCATCATTGCCGTCCCGCCCACTGCGCCGACGCTACGGATGGCCAGGAAGGCGGACGGTGCGCCCAGTGCTAGCGCGGCTGCCATCAGGCCGCTGTGCAGGGACGTCCAGCCCGATGCCTGCTGATAGGCGGCAGGGAGCCACATCAAGCCCGCACAGGCGCTGCCGAGGATCAGCAGTTGGAAGATTTCCGACGCTAGCGTGTCGGGGCTTCCGACCCACACGACGATCAATTCGCTGCTGAAGGTCCAGCCGATCGCTGCGGCCGGCACGATGAAAAGGCCCGCGAGGCGGCAGGCCTGGTAGTACGCCGATCTCAAGCCCGCGACGTCGCCGCTGGCCTTCAAGTGGGAGAACAACGGGAAGTACGATCTGTAGAAAGCGAACACCAACATTTGCAGAAATCCCGCGCCGGCAAAGGCGAGCGAATAGCGGCCGAGATCCTCGGTAGCCACGAGTTTGCTGAGCAGGATGCGGTCGGTGTTGGCCAGCAGCATACCGAGCAAGGCCGTGATGAACATACCAAAAGCGTAACGGCGGAGCACCGGGCCTACGTCTGCACCTCGCTCTGCGCGCTGCCCCGGCGCCTCGCCTATTCCGCGCAGCAGAACACCGCGGGTCACACACGCCATCGTCAGCGACGCCCC
The DNA here is from genome assembly GCF_036675785.1 of Aromatoleum sp. NCBI lineage: Bacteria > Pseudomonadati > Pseudomonadota > Betaproteobacteria > Rhodocyclales > Rhodocyclaceae > Aromatoleum > Aromatoleum sp. Next base: position 24,563 of record NZ_JAKFEF010000018.1, on the reverse strand, counting down.
CCCCTGAAAGGCGAAAAAAATCGCGATGTCCCCGGTGAAATACAGGATCAGCGCGCCGCCGAGATATCGCAGGCCGTGCCCGAGCATCTGGAGAACGTTCATGGCGCCGTGATTCTGCAGACCCGTCAGCCCGTTCGCGTACATCGAGCCGGCGATCTGGCCCGCGACCGATAAAGCCATGAACCGAACGGCCAGTTCCGCGTCATCTGCCGGCAGCACCTCCAGCCGCAGCCAGCTCGAAGCGATCCACGGTGCTGCGAACAGGATCGCCACGCCGACCAGAAGCGCGATGGCCAGGCAGATCCGCTCGACGGTGCCCAACAGTGTTCGATAGGCGCCTGGCGGGCGGCCGCCGCCACGGTAAGCGGCGAACTCCTTCAACAACGAGGCGCCGAGACCGAAATCGAAGATCAGGAAGATGTAGAGCAGGAGCTGCCAGAACGCGACGAGGCCGTAGCCCTCCATCCCCAGCATGGAGATGTACCAAGGGGTCGTGAGGACGATCAGCGCACCGTTCCAGGCATTACCAACGAAGTTCAGCCCGATGTTCTTACGAATGCTCACGAATCACCGGGAGGAGGCGTGCGGGGGAGAAATCGGTCGGCAGCGCGAGAAGGACCGGAGGGGATCTCGCGCAGACGGAGAGCTTCGATCAATCCGCGCCCCTCTTGTGCCAAACCTTGCGGTTGATGAAATCGGTGTAACTCAGGATGATCCTGAGGACCTTCCTGGAGACATTTTCGGGCTCGTAATCGCGCACCATTCGCAGGTCCCGCACTTCACCGCGGGGCTGCGACTCAAGGACTTCGAGCGCCTGCAGCACCCGCTCTTGGGATAAGCCGACGAACATTACTGCCGCCTCCTCGAAGCCCTCCGGCCTTTCGTGGACCTCGCGCAGGTTCAGCGCGGGAAAATTCAGGATCGACGATTCCTCGGTGATCGTTCCGCTATCGGAAAGGACGCAGCGCGCCCGGGTTTGCAGGCTGATGTAGTCGAGGAAGCCGAACGGCTTGCAGAAGCGAACCAGGGCGTTCGCCTCGAGTCCCAGGGCCTCCATCCGCTTGCGGGTGCGGGGATGGGTGGAAACGATAACCGGCTCGCCGTACGTCTCCGCCAGCCAGTTGAGGATGTCGAAAAGCCGCGCCAAATTCTCCGGCGTATCGACGTTCTCTTCCCGGTGCGAGCTGACGAGGAAATATCGTCCCGCTGTAAGGTCGAGGCGCTGCAGCGCGTCGGACGCGGCGATGCCTTCGCGATAGTGCTCGATCACCTCCCGCATCGGACTGCCGGTCTTGATGACCTGTTCCGGGGGCAAACCTTCACGGAGCAGATACTCTCTAGCGATCTCGCTGTAGGTGAGATTGATGTCGGAAGTGTGGTCGACGATGCGCCGGTTGATCTCCTCGGGGACACGGAAATCGAAGCAGCGGTTGCCCGCCTCCATGTGGAAGATCGGAATCTTCCTTCTCTTGGCGGCGATCGCCGCCAGGCAACTGTTGGTGTCGCCCAGGATCAGCAGCGCCTCGGGCTGGAAAGCAGTCATCGCATTGTCCGCCGCAATGATCACGCGACCGATCGTCTCTGCGGCGCTCTCGCCCGCGGCCTCGAGGAACATATCCGGCTTGCGGATGCCGAGATCATTGAAGAAGACCTCGTTCAACTCGTAGTCGTAGTTCTGGCCGGTATGGACGAGAGTGTGCTCGCAGAACTTGTCCAGCTCGGCGATGGTCCGGGACAGCCGGATGATCTCCGGCCGCGTCCCGACGATCGTCATCACTTTCAGCTTAGGCATTCAGCGCCTCACGGATGATGTCCAGGGTCATCAGCGTCCTCGTGACGCCTTCGATGTCCAGGCGCTTCGTGTTGTGGGACGTGTAGTCGTCGAGCGCGGAGATCTCCTTCTCGCCCTCGACGAAGTACTTGTCGTAATTCAGATCGCGGGCGTCCGCCGGAATGCGGAAATAGCCGCCAAGGTCCTCGGCGCGCGCCATTTCTTCCCGCGACACGAGCGTCTCGTAGAGTTTTTCGCCGTGGCGCGTGCCGATCACTCGTGTTTCCGACTCGCTGCGTAGGAGCCGCTTCATCGCCTCGGCAAGGTCCCCGACCGTCGAGGCGGGAGCCTTTTGGACGAAGATGTCGCCGGGGCGCGCGTACTCGAAGGCATAGAGAACCAGATCGACCGACTCCTCCAGCGACATCAGGAAGCGCGTCATGTTGGGGTCGGTGATCGTGATCGGTTTCCGGGCGAGCAACTGTTCGAGAAAGAGCGGAATCACTGAACCGCGGGAGGCCATGACGTTGCCGTACCGCGTTGCGGACAGGACGGTCCTTCCCCCGGCGCACAGCCGCGACTTCGCCACCATCAGCTTCTCCATCATCGCCTTGGAGATGCCCATCGCGTTGATCGGGTAGACCGCCTTGTCGGTGCTCAACACGACGCACCGCTCGACTTGGTGCGCGATCGCCGCACGCATTACGTTCTCGGCTCCGAGGACATTGGTCCGCACCGCTTCCATCGGATAGAACTCGCACGACGGAACCTGCTTCAGCGCGGCCGCATGGAAGACGTAATCGACGCCCTGCAGCGCATCGTGGACCGCGTCGTAGTTGCGCACGTCGCCGATGTAGAACTTGACCTTGTCGTTCTTCAACGCGATGCGCATGTCCTCCTGCTTCTTCTCGTCACGGCTGAAGATGCGTATTTCGGAAATTTCCGAATCGATGAAGCGCTGCAGCACCGCATTGCCGAAAGAACCCGTACCCCCGGTGATCAGCAGAGTCTTGCCCTTGAACATTCTTGAATCCTTCCTAGCCAAAATCCCGCATGCGGGTCACCAGATCGAGCCACTTCTCGGGCCGGAAACCCGTCGCATTCCTGAACCGTTCCGAATTCAAGGACCGGTCGATGACGAAATCCTCGTCGGCCTCGATGTCAACAACCTTTCCATACGCGTGGGCGACCAGCGCGAGCAGATCGTACTTGCTGATCGGCTCGGAGGAGACGTGGTAAAGGCCGTGGAGCTCGGGATTAGGGATCACGTAATCCCTGAGCAGCCGTGCGATTTCGACGGTCGGCAGGCCCGAGAAGACAGCTCGTTTGAACCCCCGCACCTTCGACTCTTGCTCTAGGAACCACCCGATCAAGCTGCGCGCCCCTTCCAACTCGTGTCCGATGATCGAAGTACGCAGCGTGATGGCATTCGGATAGTCCACTTCGCCGAGCAGCTTGCTGCGCCCGTAAAGGTCAGTCGCGTCCGGCAGGTCGCTTTCGGTGTAGCCGCCCTTCGTTCCGGCGAAGACGCAGTCGGTGCTCATATGCACTAGCCGGGCCCCGGCCAAAGCGCTGATCCGCGCCAGGCGATGTGGCAGCAGGGAATTGATCGGAAGGGCGGACAGCGGATCGTCCGCCTCCGACAACTGCTTCACCAGTCCGATGCAATTCACGACGACGTTCGGCCGAACTTCCGAGAACAGCCGCACCAGTGCGTCGGTGTTCTCGACATCGATCCCCGCGGTCAGGCGTGCGCGAATTGCGCCATCGAAGAATCGCGCCGAACGCGCCGAGCGCAGCGTCCCGAAGGTCTCGAAACCTGCGTCCCCGCAGAAGAACCTGAACACCGCGCTCCCGAGCATCCCGGAGGCGCCGAGCACCAATACCCTGACCTTGTTCAATTCAATTCCCCGTGCCCGCCGGGCTGTTGAACATTCATCCCCATCACCTCACGTTTTCCGGGCGTCAGTGCCGCCGGCAGCTGCGCACAGCGCCGCGATGACCCCGTCCACATCCAGGGTGGGGCTCCAGCCAAGCTCGGTGCGGGCTTTCCCGGGATCGGCGCGCCCGGTCCGGATGTCGGTCGGACGGAAGAGCTGTTCATCGACTTCGAGATGCCGGTCCCAATCCAGTCCGAAATGTGCGAACACCTTCCGGACGAAATATTCGAGCGACACCGTGCGCCCCGTTGCGATCACGTAATCGTCCGCCCGAGATGCGTTGAGCATTCGCCACATCGCATCGACGTAGTCCGGGGCCCAGCCCCAGTCGCGTTCGACCGCGATGTTGCCGAGCTTCAGTCGGGTGCCGTCCCCGCCCGCAATGCGGGCCGCGGTGCGGACGATCTTCTGCGTGACAAAGCGCTCCGGACGGAGCGGCGATTCATGGTTGAAGAGGACGCCGGTGCACGCGAACAGGCCATACGCTTCCCGGTAGTTGCGCACTAGCCAGTGCGCCGTCGACTTCGCCACAGCGTAGGGGCTGCGAGGCTGAAACGGTGTGGATTCGGTGGCCGGGGAGTCGCCCGTGTCGCCGAAGCATTCGCTCGAACCGGCGTTGTAGAAGCGGATCGGACGATCGACGAAGCGCAGCGCCTCCAGCAGATTGAGCGTCCCGCCGCCAATGCTTTCCATCGTTTCGACCGGTTGCTCGAACGACAGTCCCACGGAGGACTGGCCGGCGAGGTTGTAAATCTCGTCCGGGGCATGGCGCTTGACCGTGTGCAGGACGCTGCGAAAGTCGTTGAGGGCCATTGAAATGGTCTCGACGCGGTCGAGGATGCCGAGCCTGCGCAACGCATCGAAACGGCTCAACGTCGCATCGCGCGAGGTCCCGACGACTTGATAGCCTTTCTCCAGCAGAAGCTGCGCCAGATAGGCGCCGTCCTGGCCGCCGACGCCGCAGATCAGCGCTTTCATGCCGCGATCCTTCGATAGATGTCGAGCGTCTGTTCCGCGCATCGCTTCCATGAAAATTCGTCGAGACGCGCCGTGCCGCGCGTGACCAGTTCTGCCCGCCGGGCGTCGTCCGCGACCACGCGCTCGACCGCCGCGCGGATGGACTCGGCGTCGGTCGGATCGAACATTTCGGCAGCGTCTCCCACCACCTCCGGAATCGAACTGGCATTGCTGCACGCGACCGGACAGCCGAAGCTCATCGCCTCCAACGGCGGGATACCGAAGCCCTCATAACGGGACGGATAGACGAAAGCCCGTGCCTGACGGTAGTAAGAGGCCAGGACGCTGTCGTCGCCCGCGACCTGCCGAACGCGGGACGCCGCAGCGCCCAGTTTCTCGATCGCCTCGCGCTCCCGCGCATTGAACTCCCCACCACCGAAGCAGACCAGATCGAACTCGGCTTGCAGGAAACGCGAGCCCGCATACGCGCGCAGCAGCCCGTCGAAGTTCTTGTGGCCGCTGCGGTTACCGACGTAGAGCAGGTATGGACGGTCCGGCGTCTCGTCCCGGGGCGCTTGCGCGGCCGCAGGCGTCAGCGTGAATCCGAGATGTACGACCGAGGTCTTCTCGGGGGGCACGCGCAGCATTTCGACGAGATCCTTTCGGGTCTGTTCGGAAATGCAAATAACGTGGTCGGCACGCGACACTGCGGCCGCCTTTTCCCGGCGAGTGGGATCGGCGATCGAAAAGTTCTCCGGAAAGCGCTCGTGGATCATGTCGTAGACGGTCAGCACGACCTTCGCACCCCTCGGCGCCGCCGAACGGGTCGAGTAGTAGGTCTCATGCACGATGTCCGGGCGGAATTTCCTCATTCCGGACCACCCGAGGATCGTGTTCACCGCGCGGTAAATCCTCCCGCTCTTCGGAAACACCGGCACCCGAATTCCGTTGACGAGCCGCCCGACGTCCGACTCGGCGAGATAACGGTTGACGTAGAGCGGACAGATGATCGCGACGTCCTGGCCGCAAGCACCGGCTAGTCCAGTCGCCAGTTCGTAGGCGTAGCGTGACACCCCGCCGTATTCCTGCCAGCCGAATATTTGGTGATCGAACGCAATTCTCATCTCGTAACTCTTGGATCACTCGTTACCGTGGTCGCCATGCCTGCAGCCCTGCGCATGGACGAGTTGCCCCGGCGGCGAATCGCTCCTGCATCGCAATTTCGCGGACATTGGCCGATCAGGATTCGACGCTCACGCTGACCGGATACCCGTGGCTCTTCAGCAGTGCGTGCTGCCGCGCCTGGGCGAGATCCGCGGCGACCATCTCCCGGCACATTTCCTGAACCGTGATTTCCGGAGTCCAGCCGAGCTTTTCCTTGGCACGGGACGGATCCCCGAGAAGGGTTTCCACTTCGGTGGGTCGAAAGTAGCGCGGGTCCACGCGCACGACGACGTCGCCGCGCTCGAGCCCCGGCGCCTTGTCGCCGCTGACTGATTGAACGATCGCATGCTCCTCGACCCCGCTCCCGACAAAGCGCAATTCGATGCCCAATTCAGCCGCGGACCACTCGATGAACTGACGCACGCTGTACTGCACGCCCGTCGCGATGACGAAGTCTTCCGGCTGCTGCTGCTGCAGCATCAGCCACTGCATCCGGACGTAATCCTTGGCGTGCCCCCAGTCTCGCAGCGCGCCGAGGTTTCCCATGTACAGACAGCTTTCGAGACCTTGCGCGATGTTCGCGAGACCGCGGGTGATCTTGCGCGTGACGAAGGTTTCCCCGCGTCTCGGCGACTCGTGGTTGAACAGGATGCCGTTGCAGGCATACATACCATATGCTTCGCGATAATTGACCGTGATCCAGTAGGCATACAACTTCGCGACGGCGTAGGGGCTGCGCGGATAGAAAGGCGTGGTCTCCTTCTGCGGAATTTCCTGGACCAGCCCGTACAGTTCGCTCGTCGAAGCCTGGTAGAAGCGGGTCTTCTTCTCCAGCCCGAGGATGCGAATGGCCTCAAGGATGCGCAGCGTGCCGATCGCGTCCACATCCGCGGTGTATTCCGGGCTTTCGAAGCTCACCGCTACATGGCTCTGGGCGCCGAGATTGTAGATCTCGTCGGGTTGCGTCTCCTGCACGATGCGTACGAGATTGCTGGTATCGGAGAGATCGCCGTAGTGCAGTCTGAAATGCGCGTCCTTGATATGCGGATCCTGATAGACGTGGTCGACGCGTTGCGTATTGAACAGGCTCGCGCGACGCTTGATGCCGTGCACGATGTAGCCCTTCTCGAGCAGGAACTCCGCAAGATACGAGCCGTCCTGACCGGTCACGCCGGTGATCAGGGCAACTTTCGGTTGAGTTTTGGTCATCTTCTCGATTCTTTGCTCAGATAGTTGGAATAGGCCTGTTCAAGCCCTTGTTTCAGATCGATTCCCGCCTTCCATCCCAGCCGTGCGAGTCGGCTGCTGTCCATCAATTTTCTCGGGGTTCCGTCGGGCTTGCTGGTGTCGAATGCAATCTCGCCGCTGTATCCGACGACCTGCGCCACCAGTTCCGCCGCGGCCCTGATGCTCAAGTCCTCGCCGAACCCAACATTGATGTGACTCAGCATCGGTTGAGTATTCGCGTCATAAGTGGGCTTGTCGAGATTCATGACGAAGACACAGGCCGACGCCATGTCGTCGACGTGGAGGAATTCCCGGTACGGCGTTCCGGTGCCCCACAATGTCACCACGGGCGACGTGTCGGTGATCGCGCTGTCGCGCGTGATCGGGGCATACGGGTCAAGGCCGATCATCGTCTTGATGTCGCACGGGATCGCTCCGTGAATTGTCTCGTCGGCGACGATCGAGTCGATGTCGCGTCGCGCGGCGAGCTTGGCGAGGTGGAACTTGCGGATCATCGCCGGCAGCACGTGGCTGTTCGAGAGGTCGTAGTTGTCGCCGGGGCCGTAAAGGTTGGTCGGCATGACACTGCGGTAATCCCGCCCGTACTGGCGGTTGTAGCTTTCGCACAGCTTGATGCCGGCGATCTTGGCAATTGCGTAGGGTTCGTTGGTCGCCTCCAGCGTGCCGGTCAGTAGCGCTTCTTCGCTCATCGGTTGCGGCGCGAGACGGGGGTAGATGCAGCTGGAACCCAGAAAAAGCAGCTTCTGCACGCCGTTCTGATGAGCAGCCTGCATAACGTTCACCTCGATCATCAGGTTCGTGTAGATGAACTCGGCCGGATACGCGTTGTTGGCGTGAATCCCCCCCACCTTCGCCGCGGCAAGATAAACCAGGTCGGGCTTTTCCGAATCGAAGAACGCACGAACAGCCGCCTGGTTCGTCAAATCGAGCTCGCGGTGGCTGCGAGTTACCACGTTCCTGCACCCGCGGCGTTCGAGGTGGCGGAGAACCGCCGAGCCGACCATCCCGCGATGTCCGGCGACAAAGATCTTAGGTTCGATTGTCATGACATTTCAGTGGCCGATGGCCATACTCGTCTTCTCCGGATGGGTCTATCCGCTTTCTCGATGTCCCATTTGTGGCCGACCCGCCGGCAAACGCCTACCCGCGTAGTCACCCGCGCCAGTCGCGAGGCCGCTGGGCCACAGGGATTAATTGCCGTCATTCGATTCGATAGCGCTCCCGCGCCGCCGACTGCCGAATTCGTGCATGAGGCGCGCGCAGAGCGCTGCCCGCGAGGCGCCCGGGCGAGGCGGCATTCTACTCGGCAGGCGCAGGGTAAAGCATCAAGAAGGGGGATCTCAGGACGCGCGCATATCCCTATCACGAACCACAGGGATCGTTGGGGCACAAACGGGGGGCGTGTCGAAAAGCCCTCCCGCAGGGCGCGGAACGCCGCCCCCGAAAAGGCTGCGAGGCCTGAGACACTGTGACCGCGGCCGTCGCACCAGTGGTGGTGGCGACAGTGAGGGCGAACTTCGAATGCCGCAGCGGGGACTTTCGCTCGATCCCTCTTTCCGGCGCACTTCATCGAAGGTGCACGGCATAGGGCAGATCTCTCACACGGAAAGCCGCACGAGTCTTAGGAGGTTGGAGCAACGCGAAGGGACGCATCTCGGGTCTTGGAAAGAAAGTCGATGATGAATGCGAGGCCGACGCCAGCCACCAATCCGAGTGCGAGCGAAATCGCCAGAACGAGGGACCGCTTCGGCGCGGCCGCCCTCTGCGGCGCGGTGATTTCGCCGAGCAATGCGGTGGGTTGCGTCTTGGGTGGCGTCAGTCTCTGGGCGAGCTCGGGTTTTTCCGCCTCCAGGCCATTGAGCGCTACGGAAATTCGGCCTCGCTCCAGCATGATCAGGGACGCCTGGACAGGGTCTCGCGGCCGGAGCTGCTTGATCAGATCGGAAGCGTCCAGGAACTGCTGTTGCAGTGCCTCCTGTTGCGCCTCGAGGTTCTGGATGCGCTCGCTCATCAACCGATGGTTTTCGCGGAAGGTGGCGTCGTGAGTCCGCTGGATTTCACCGAAGACGCGCTCGAGGAACGCCGCCGCGTCATCCGGGCTGTCGGCCTGTGCGACCAGCTCAACGGAAGCCGGGACATTCCTCGGCACCGAAGCCTGTTTCAGGAAGGGGCGCGGGCGCTTGACCCCGTCAGCAACGTCCTCCCCGTACTGGGCCAACAGCCGTGACGCAAGAATCTCCGGCGCCTCGAATGGCCCCGCGCCGGCCACCTGCCCTACACGGACCTTCACGCGCGCCTCGTAGAGCTTCGGTGCGAAGATCAGGTAGGCGACACCGCCGGCGATGCATGCCATGAGCATCACGGCAATCCATGTCTTGCGATTGAGGAGGACATGCCAAAGGTCGATGAAGCTAACTTCTTCGGGGCGGGCTTCAACGGGCGGCCGGTCACGATGCATAGGGATCTCAAAGACGACAAATGGACTTCATTGTTCCATTCGGGGCTTCGTTTTCCGCCACCAAAACGTTACGAGGTGTTCCTAAACCCGCGCTTCTTCCGACGTGCCAGATATTGTGTCCGTGCACTGGAGAGCACGCGCGCCCTCGCGGCTCAGCTGCGGTAATACTCCCGATACCACTCCACAAACCTCCCCACCCCCTCCCTCACGCTCGTCCCCGGCTTGAACCCGGTCCATGCATTCAGCTCCGCCGTATCCGCATACGTCGCCGGCACATCCCCGTCCTGCAACGGCAGGAAGTTCTTCTCTGCCTTTTTCCCGAGCGCGTCCTCGATCGCCTCGATGAAATCCATCAGCGGCAGCGGATCGTGGTTGCCAATATTGAACACCCGGTACGGCGCGTCACTGCGGCCCGGGTCGGGTTCGAGCGGGTTGAAACCGGGGTCGGGCGCGGCCGTGCGGTCGAGGGTGCGGACGACGCCTTCGACGATGTCGTCGATGTAGGTGAAGTCGCGCTGCATCCTGCCGTGGTTGAAGACGTCGATCGGGCGGCCTTCGAGGATCGCTTTGGTGAACAGGAACAGCGCCATGTCGGGGCGGCCCCACGGGCCGTAGACGGTGAAAAAGCGCAGGCCGGTCGTCGGCAGGCCGTAGAGGTGGCTGTAGGTGTGGGCCATCAGCTCGTTGGCCTTCTTGGTTGCGGCATAGATGCTGACGGGATGGTCGACGCTGTGGTGTTCGGAGAATGGCATCAGCGTGTTGCCGCCGTAGACGCTGGAGCTGCTCGCGTAGACGAGATGCTGGACGCCGTTGTGGCGGCAGCCTTCGAGGATGTTCATGAAGCCGACGAGGTTGCTCTCGACGTACGCGTGCGGGTTCTGCAGCGAGTAGCGCACGCCGGCTTGCGCGGCGAGGTGGATGACGCGGTCGAACCGTTCCTCGGCGAAGAGGCGCTCGATCCCCGGGCGGTCGGCGACGTCGAGTTTCACGAAGCGAAAGCCCTTGTGCGGTATCAGGCGCGCGAGGCGGTCTTCCTTCAGACGCGGGTCGTAATAGTCGTTCAGGTTATCCAGACCGACGATCTCGTCGCCGCGGCCGAGCAGGACCTGACAGGTGTGCATGCCGATGAAGCCGGCCGCGCCAGTTACGAGTATTTTCATATGCCATCGCCCATCCGGATCGGAATTGCAAAATTATCGCATGGGAAATTCGGCTGCCGCGGGGCATATCTCCCGTTACAAAAAACCGCCCGGGGCGGCCGGCTATACTTGCCGTCCTTCCAATTGACGACCACCGATGATCGCCCGCCTTCCCTACACCTTGCTGTGGATTCTTGCGCTGCCGTTCGTGCTGTTGCGCCTCGTGTGGCGCGCGCGGCGACAGCCGGAGTATTTGCAGCATGTGGCCGAGCGCTTCGGGCATTACCGGGTCCGCACGGTGGGGCCGGCCTTCTGGGTCCACGCGGTATCGGTCGGCGAGACGCGGGCCGCCGAGCCGCTGGTGCGCGCGCTGCTCGCGCGCTGGCCGGAGCGTAACGTCGTACTGACCCACATGACCCCAACGGGCCGCGCGACCTCGGAGGCCTTGTTCAGCGACGAGCCGCGCGTGCAGCGCGTCTATCTGCCGTACGACCTCGGGTTCCTTGCGACGAGATTCCTGCGGCATTTCCGGCCGGCCGCCGGGCTGATCCTGGAAACGGAGCTGTGGCCGAATCTGCTGGCGGCGTGCCGTCGTCGCGACGTGCCGGTCCTGCTCGCGAACGCGCGCCTGTCGCAGCGTTCGGCGGCGCGCTATGCGCGGTGGCCGACGCTCACCCGGCTCACGCTCGGCGCGTTGAGCGCGGTCGGCGCGCAGACGGATGCGGACGCGGGCAGGCTTGCCCAACTCGGTGGTCGCCGCGTCGTCGTCACCGGCAACATCAAGTTCGACATCGCGCCGCCCGATCGGCAGTTGCGGCTCGGCGAGCGGTTTCGCGCGCGCTTCGGCGGGCGGCCGGTGATGCTCGCGGCGAGTACGCGCGAGGGCGAGGAGGCCGTGATTCTCGACGCGTTCGGCGCCGCCGCTCCGACCGACGCGCTACTCGCATTGGTGCCGCGGCACCCGCAACGCTTCGACGAGGTCGCGGGGCTCATCGAGGCGCGGGGGTTGAAATGCCAGCGGCGCTCGGACGACCGCGCCGTGGAGCCCGATACGTGCGTGTGGCTGGGCGACTCGATGGGCGAGATGTTCGCGTATTACGCCGCGGCGGACGTCGCGCTGATCGGCGGCAGCTGGCTGCCGTTCGGCGGTCAAAACCTGATCGAGGCGTGCGCGGTCGGGACGCCGGTCGTGCTCGGGCCGCACACGTTCAATTTCACGCTCGTCGCGGAACAGGCGATCGCCGCCGGAGCGGCGCTGCGGGCGGGGGATATCGCAGCAGGCATGAGCGCTGCGACCGCGCTGCTCACGGACGCGGGGCGGCGGAAGGACATGGGCGACGCGGGGCGGCGGTTCGCCGGCGCACACCGGGGCGCGACCGAGCGGACGATGGCGATCGTCGAGGAGATGGTCGGCGGCGGAGGCGAGGCGGACGAGGGGTAGCAGACGCCGCGTGACAAGGGCGCCGCCTCGCGTCGGCCTCCTGAGCCTTCAGATTGCCATAGGGCTACACGAGTTGCGGCGCCGAACGGAACGGCACGACAGGCTACGAGACTAACGCTCCGTCCCCAGCCGTGCCGGGGCGAGGCTGGTCGGGCTTTCGGCGAGCAGGCCGTTGATCAGTTGCACGTCTTCTACGCCGAGCGTGCCGGCGGCGGCTTTCAGGCGCAGTTGGGCGAGAAGCGTGTCGTAGCGGGCGCGGGCGAGCTGGCGTTGGGTGTCGGCGAGCTGGCTTTGCGCGTTCAGCACGTCGATGTTGATCCGCACGCCGACTTCGTAGCCGAGGCGGTTCGCGTCGAGCGCGGATCGGGACGAGACTTCGGCCGCTTCGAGTGCGCGCACTTGCGCGGTGCCGCTGGTGACGGCGAGATAGGCTTCGCGCGCGGCGAGCGCGGCGCTGCGGCGCGCGTCGTCGAGGTCGGCGTCGGCCCGGACGCGGAGGGCCGCGGCTTCGCGCTCGCGCGCTGAGACCGCGCCGCCCTGGAACAGCGGCAGGTTCATCCGCAGGCCAATCGTCTGCGCCTCGGTGCGCGTTCCGCCGCGGAGGACCTGGTTGCTCAAGATGCCGGCGTTCTCCTCGCCGTAGGTCGCGACGAGATCGACGGTCGGGTAGTGGCCGGCGCGAGCGACTTGGACTTCGCGCTCCGCGATCTCGCGCGTGATCTGCTGGACCTGCACGCCGTAGGCACCCTGCTCCGCCGCGCCGGCCCAATCGAGGATGCTGTCCGGCTGCGGTCGCGCGAGCGCGACGCCGCTGCGCAGTCCGGCGAGCGGCTCGGTCGGCTTGCCGATGATCTGCGCGAGCGTGTGGCGCCGCACGTCGAGGTCGCTCTGCGCGGCGATTTCCTGAGCGACGGCCAAGTCGAAGCGGGACTGCGCTTCATGGACGTCGGTGATTGTCACGGTGCCGACCTCGAAGCTCGTCTTCGCGAGGTCGAGCTGCTCGGCGGCGGCGGTGCGCAGCTGCGTCTGCGCGTTCAGCACGTCCTGCGCGGTGAGCACGTCGAAGTAGGCTTGCGACACGCGCACGATGAGATCCTGGCGCGCCTGGCCGAACTGCACGCCGGCGAGCGCCGTCTGCAGTTCGCCCTGCTTGTACTGGACCCAGTTCTGCCAGCGGAACAGCGGCTGCGTCAGCTGCACCCCGTAAGAGTTCGTGTTGTAACGGCGCTCGCCGAAGACGTTGCTGTCGGTTTCGTTCCAGATCGTCTCGGCTGATGCGCCGATGACCGGCAGGAGCCCGGCCCGCGCCTGGATGACGCGCTCCTGCCCGGCATCGAACTGCGCCCGGGCGGACGCGTAGCGTGCGTCGTTCGCCAGCGCGTCCCGATAAACCTCGAGTAGATCTGCGGCACCGGCCGCGAACGGGAACAGCCCCGCCACGAGCGTGGCGATGACGCGCTTCATGCGTTTTCCCTTCCGGTTCAGTAGCGGGGCATCGCCGGGTCGACTTGGGTTGCCCAAGCCGCGACGCCGCCCGCGAGATTGATGACGTTCTTGAAACCCTGACGTTCGAGGAACATCGCGACCTGGGCGCTGCGCCCGCCGTGATGGCAGATGACGACGGTTTCCGCCTGCGCATCGAGTTCCGCGGCGCGCGCGGGCACCGAGCCCATCGGCATCGGTTGCGAGCCTTCGATGTGGCAGAGCTCGAATTCCCACGGCTCGCGCACGTCGAGCAGAACGGGTTTGTCACCGCCCGCGGCAAGCCGCTCGGCAAGTTCGGCAACGGTCATCTGGCGCATGTCTGTCCTCGATCAAGCGTTCCGACTGCCGTCGCCCGTCCGGCTCGCGACGCGGCGGCGAAGGGTCGGTCCCTCAGAAGCGGAATTCGTCGTGGCGCGGCGCGTTCTTCAGCATCGGCACGACGGTTTCGAAGATGTCCTCGTTCATGTATTCGGCCTCGCCGACGCGGGTCACGAGCCGCGCCTTCATCACCGGCGCTTCGCCGACAAATGCGAACATGCGGCCGCCGACCTTCAGCTGCGCCAGCAGCGACCCCGCCAGCATCGGCAGCCCGCCGGAGACGACGATGACGTCATAGGGCGCGCGCTCGCTCCAGCCGGTCGCCGCATCACCTTCCTCGACGATGACGTTCTGCACGCCGTAACGGTTGAGGTTGTCGGCGGCGAGCTTGACGAGTTCCGGCTCGATGTCGATCGTCCGCACCCAGTCGGTGCAGCTCGCGAGCAGCGCGGCGAAATAGCCCGTGCCGGCACCGATTTCGAGCGCCGTATCCGAGCGCTTCAGTTGCAGCGCCTGCAGGATCTTCCCTTCGACGACCGGCTTGAGCATGACCTGCCCGCAGCCGATCGGGATCTCGATGTCCGCGAACGCGAGGGTCTTGTACGCGGCGGGAACGAATTCCTCGCGCCGGACCGCCATCAGGAGGTCGAGCACGTCCTGGTCCAGCACCTCCCAGGGGCGGATCTGCTGCTCGACCATGTTGAAGCGGGCTTGTTCGAAATTCATTTTGGGCTTCCTGAGCAAATATTAGCACGCGCTAATAAAGCGCGCGAACAAACGAAAAACTCCGGCATTCTATCGCACCTGCGGTCGTCCGGAGGTGGGCGGGGAGCGTCCGCCGTCACCGTTTCGACTCCGGCGCGACGCGGTGCCACGCGGCGTAGAGCGCGGGCAGGAACAGCATCGTCAGGAGCGTCGCGACGGCGAGCCCGCCCATGATCGCGACCGCCATCGGGCCGAAGAACGCGCTGCGGGACAGCGGGATCATCGCGAGGATCGCCGCCGCCGCGGTCAGCGTGATCGGCCGGAAGCGGCGCACCGTCGATTCGACGACCGCGTCCCACGCGCCGCGCCCCGCTGCGAGATCCTGGCGGATCTGGTCGACGAGGATCACCGAGTTCCGCATGATCATCCCCGACAGCGCGATGGTGCCGAGCATCGCGACGAAGCCGAACGGCTTGTCGAACAGCAGCAGGAATGCGGTGACGCCGATCAGTCCGAGCGGCGCGGTCAGGAGCACCATGAATACGTGCGAGAAGCTGCGCAGCTGCAGCATCAGCACGGTGAGCACGACGAGCAGGAACAGCGGCAGGCCCGCTGCGACCGATCCGCCGCCCTTCGCGCTCTCCTCGACCGAGCCACCCACCTCGATGCGGTAACCGAGCGGGAGCTTCGCGCGCAGTTCAGCGATGCGGCCGGCGAGTTCGTTGACGACGACCGCGGGCTGCACGTCGCCATACAGATTCGCGCGCACGGTGATCGTCGGCAGCCGGTTGCGCCGCCAGATCACCCCTTGCTCGAAGCCGTATTCGGGCGTCGCGATCTGCGCGAGCGACACACTGCGGCCGTTCGGCGCCGGAATCGCGAGCTCGGGCAGCAGTCCGAGATGCACTCGCTCGGACTCGGCGCCGCGCAGCACGACGTCGATCGTCTCGGTGCCCTCGCGGAACTGCGTCACCGCGAGGCCCTGCAGCGACGTGTTCAGCAGGCTCGCGATGTCCTCGCTGCTGAGGCCGAGGAGCCGCGCCTTGTCCTGGTCGATTTTCAGGCGCACCCGCTTCGACGGTTCCTCCCAGTCGAGATGCACGTTCGACAGTTCGGGGTGGGCGCGCATCGCCGCGGCGACCTCGTGCGCGACGCGCCGCATCGCGCCGAAATCGACGCCGCTGACGCGATACTGCACCGGGAAGCCGACCGGCGGGCCGTTTTCGAGCCGGTTGACGACGCCGAGCACGCCGTCGGGCGCCTCGTCGAAATAGCGCAGCAGCTTCGCCCTCACCGCCTCCCGCGCCTCGGTGTGTTTCGCGAGGACGACGAACTGCGCGAAGTTCGTCTGCGCGAGTTGCTGGTCGAGCGGCAGGTAGAAGCGCGGGCTGCCGCCGCCGAGCCACGCGACGTAGTTCTCGATGCCATCCTGTTCGTCTAGGAAGGCTTCGAGCCGCGCCGCCGCCTGCTCGGTCGCGTGGTGCGACGCGCCCTCCGCGAGCCGCAGGTCGACGAGCAGCTCCGGCCGCGTCGAGTCCGGGAAGAACTGCTGCGGCACGAAGCGGCCGAACACGACGAGGGACCCCGCGAACATCAGCACCGTCGCGAGGATCACGATCCAGCGGTGGGCGACGCACCAGGTCACGAGCGCGCGGAACCGCGTGTAGAAGCGCGTGTGGTAGATCGCGTACTCGTCGTGCACTTCGTGGCCGTACGCCGCGCGCGCCGCGAAGAAGCGGCCGAGCCGCGGCGACAGCCGGCCGCCGACGCGCACGAGCACCGACGGCCGCGCGCGCTGCGCGCGGAAATCCGGCAGCAGGTGATAGCCGAGGTAGGGCACGAACAGCACCGCGGCGACCCACGACACCAGCAACGCGATCACCGTCACCTGGAAGATCGAGCGCGTGTATTCGCCGGTCGAGGACGCCGCGGTCGCGATCGGCAGGAAGCCCGCGGCGGTGACCAGCGTGCCCGACAGCATCGGCATCGCGGTCGACAAATACGCGAAGCTCGCCGCCTTCGCCCGCTCCCAGTCCTCCTCCATCTTCGTCGCCATCATCTCGACGGCGATGATCGCGTCATCGACGAGCAGGCCGAGCGCGAGGATCAGCGCGCCGAGCGAGATCTTGTGCAGGCCGATCTGGAAGACGTTCATGAACAGGAAGGTGATCGCGAGCACGACCGGGATGATGATCAGCACCACGATGCCGGTGCGAAAACCCAGCGACAGCAGGCTCACCGCCATTACGATGACGACCGCCTCGGCGAGCACCTGGACGAATTCGTTGACCGAGCGGCCGACGGCGCGCGGCTGGTCGGCGACGCGCTCGAGGGTCACGCCGACGGGCAACTGGGCCGCAATCCGCGCGACCGCGTCGTCGAGATGGCGGCCGAGCGCGATGATGTCGCCGCCGGCGCGCATCGACACGCCGACGCCGAGCGCGTCCTGCCCGTTGAAGCGCATGCGCTCGCGCGGCGGATCGGCGAAGCCGCGCTTCACGTCGGCGACGTCGCCGAGGCGGAACGCGCGGCCCTGAGCGCGGATCACGGTGTCGCGGATCGCGTCGAGGTCGTCGAACGCACCGCTCGGCCGCAACCACACGCGCTCGTCGGCGGTTTCGAAAAACCCCGCGCCGCTCACCGCGTTCTGCCCCGCGAGCGCATCGACGAACTCGCGCAGCGACAGCCCGAACGTCGCGAGCTTCGTGTTCGACAGCTCGATGTAGACGCGCTCGGGCTGCTCGCCGAAGAGGCTCACCTTCGCGACGTCCGGCACGCGCAGCAGCTCGCTGCGGATCGCCTCCGCGTAACGCTTGAGGTCCGCGTAGTCGAGCCCTTCGCCGACGACCGCGAAGATGTTGCCGTAGGTGTCGCCGAACTCGTCGTTGAAGAACGGGCCGACGACGCCCTGCGGCAGCAGGTGGCGGATGTCGCCGATCTTCTTCCTGACCTGGTACCAGACGCCAGAGATGTCGCGCCCGTGCGTCGAATCCCTGGCGATGAAGAACACCTGCGACTCCCCCGGTTTCGAATAGCTGCGGATGATGTCCGCCTGCGGAATTTCCTGCAGCTTCTTCTCGATCTCGTCGGTGACCTGCCGCGCGACCTCCTGCGCGCTCGCACCGGGCCATTCGGCGCGCACGACCATCGCCTTGAACGTGAACGGCGGATCTTCCGACTGCCCGAGCTGCCGGTACGAAAACATTCCTATCAGCGTCAGCACGACGATGAAGTACAGCACCAGCGACTGATGCCGCAGGCCCCATTCCGAGATGTTGAAGCGGCCGTGAGCGGACGGCGCGTCCTCCCGGCTTCCTGCGTCGCCGCTCATCGAGCCACGTCCAGCGAAACGGGCGCAGCCTCGTCGACCGCCCGCACGGTCTCGCCCGCGACGAGCCGGTGCACGCCGGCGACGACGACGCGCGCGCCGGCGGGAAGGCCCGCGCGGATCGCGACGCCCCCCTCGCGGAACTCGCCCGGCTCGACCCGGACCGGCTGTGCGGTCGATGCGTCGTCGACGACCCAGACGACCGGCTGCCCGTCGATGCGCGTCAGCGCCGGCAGCGGCAGCACCGCCTGCGCTTCCGACTGCGCCGCGAAGGCGACGGTCGCGGTCGCGCCGAGCGAAAGCGCGGCGTCGGCGTGCGGGACGCTGACGCGCACCGCGTACGAGCGCGTCGCCGCGTCGGCCGCGGGTGCGATCTCCCGCACCGTGCCCGCGTATTCGCGCTGCGGCGCCGCCCACAGCCGCACGGTCGCGCCGCTGCCGACCGTGATGGCGGCGACGCGGCTTTCGGGGACGTGGATCGACACTTCGCGTTCGTCGAGCCGCGCGACGCGCACGACCGCCTGCCCCGCGGCGACGACTTCGCCGGCCTCGACCGGGGTCGCGACGACGACGCCGTCGTGATCGGCTTCGAGCGACGCGTACGCCGTCTGATTGCCGGCGCTCGCCGCCTCGGCGCGCGCCTGGCGCAGCCGTGCTCCGGCCGCTTCGGCCGCCGTGCGCTGGCTGTCGAGCGCGGACTCGCTGATGAAGTTGCGCGCCCGCAGGCTTCGGCTGCGTTCGAGCTCGGCGCGCGCGAGTGCGAGGTCGGCTTCGGCGGCCGCGACCCGGGACGCCGCCGCGTTCGCCGCGAGGCGGACGTCCTGCGGATCGAGCCGCGCGAGCACGTCGCCGCGCCGGACCCGTTCACCGACATCGACGCGACGCTCCACGATCTTGCCGCCGATCCGGAACGCAAGGTCGGTTTCGTGGCGCGCGCGCACGTCGCCGGTATAGATGTTCAAGGTCGGCACCGCCGTCGCCTGCGGCACTGTGTGCACGAGCACCGTCCGGGGCGCCTTTTCCTCGGCCGGGGGCGGCGAGCAGGCCGTTCCTGCGACGAACCACGCGCTTGCGAGCAGCAGCGCTCCCGCCTTCTTCATTGATCTTCTCCGCGGTGCTCACGCCGCGCGCACGCCCGTTCGGCACGTGATCGAAAGCGTCTCAGGTATGAATCGACGTGCATGTCGTGACCAGTCGCGGCGCGTCGCGCCCTCGCGCCTGACGCAGGCCAACCGGCAGTTCGGCGAATGCGCCGACGGCAGCAGCCGGCCGGTAATTTAGCGCGCGCCTGCGGGCGGTTCAAGGCAGCCGGGGCGGGAGGGCGACGCCCGCAGCCCTCGGCAACACGGCCGGCGACGCGATCGGTGTGCCGCGATTTGGCAGACGGATGCGCTGCAAAAGGGCTGCTAAAGCCGGACGCGGCGACGCCGTAAACCTCGTCGACGATTCACGCCGAAGGAAAGAAAATGGCACTCGAACTGACGATCCGGCAGAAGCTGATCGGTTCCACCGTGATCCCCGTGGCGCTGACCTTCACGGTCGGCCTGATCGGTTATTCCTCGATCGGCAAGCTCGCCGACAGCAACGCGCTGTCGACCGCTTACACAAAGGCGATCCGCCTGAACGTCGAGACCGACATGTTCCACGACGCGCTGAACGGCGACGTGAACGGCGCGCTCCTCGCCGGCCTGCAGGGCGACGCCGGCGCCGAGCGCGGCGCGCGCGAAGACGTGGCCGAGCACGCGAAGGCGATCCGCGAAAGGATCAGCGGGCTCGCGGACGCACCCGTCGCCGACGACGTACGGAGCAAGGCCGCCCAGGCGCGCGGCGCGGTCGACACATATGCGAAGGGCGCTGAAGAGATGGTCGCACTCGCGTTCGAGCAGAACGACACAGCGCTCGCGAAGCGACCGCAGTTCGAGCGGCAGTACCGGGATCTCGAAGGGCAACTCGAGCAGATCAGCGACGTGCTCGTCGCCGCTGCCGATCGCAACGGCGCCGAATCCGCGGCAGCCGCGGCGCGGGAGGAGAAGATCCTGCTCGGTGCGCTCGCGGTCGCGCTGCCGCTGCTGCTGGTCGTCACAATTCTCATCGGCAACAGCATTTCACGCCGGCTGCAGGATCTCGGCCGCTTCACCCGCGAGCTCGCTTCCGGCGACGCGGACGTGCGCAAGCGCCTGCCGACCGACGGCGGCGACGAGATCGCGGCGAGCGCGGAATCGTTCAATGCCTTCATGGCATCGCTGCAGCAGATCATCGTCGACCTGAAGCGCGACTCCGACCGCCTGGCCGCGACTTCGGGCCAACTGACCGAAGCCTCGCAACGCGGCAGCGAAAGCTCGCAGGCGCAGAGCGAGGCGGCCGAGACCGCCGCGGCGACAGTCGAAGAGATGACCGTCAGCATCTCGGCCGTCGCGCAGAGCGCCGAGGACGTGCGCGCACTGTCGATGACCGGACTCGAACGCACCCGCGAAAGCCACGCCAGTCTCGGCAAACTCGTCGAGGAAGTGCAGGACGTCGAGCAGGCGGTGCGCGCGATCGCCGATTCCGCGGCCGCGTTCATCCACAGCACGACGACGATCACGTCGATGACGCGGCAGGTGCGCGAGATCGCCGACCAGACGAACCTCCTCGCGCTGAACGCGGCGATCGAGGCGGCGCGTGCGGGCGAACAGGGGCGCGGCTTCGCGGTCGTCGCCGACGAAGTGCGCAAGCTCGCCGAGCGCTCGTCGCAGTCGGCCGGCCAGATCGACGAAGTGACGCTGGGCCTCGGCGGCCGGGCGACCGAAGTCGAGAAGGCGATCCAGCGCGGACTGCAGGCGCTCGAACAGAGCCACGACTGCGTCGAGCAGGTCGTGCAGACGCTGTCGGCCGCCGACGCGTCGGTCGCCGACGCGAGCCGCGGCGTCGAGGACATCGCCCGCGCCGTGCTGGAACAGCGCACGGCGAGCCAGGGCATCGCGAAGAACGTCGAGCAGATCGCGCGAATGGCCGAGGAAAGCCACGCGTCGGTCAGCCACTCGGCGCAAGCGGCGACCGCGATGGCGCATACGGCCGCCGAACTGCAGTCGCTGGTCCGGCGCTTCCGCGTCGAGGCCTGAGCCTTTCGGCGGCTTCGACGCCGCGAAGGCCTGTTGCCTTCGCCCACACACTCGAACGGAATCTGTTCGCCGCAACCCGGCAGCCGCGCGCTGCCGCGTGCGCTCACCATCACGCCCGAGTTTCGAGAATTCTGCGCAAAGTACTGTTTTTCAATAGGTTAAACTGCATTCAGCCACGCTCCAGCCGAGCTGGCACGGTCCCTGCGATAGGTCTGTCGAGCGCACGAAGTGCTCGACACAGATCCCCAACCCCAAGACGTATCAGGAGAACCGAAATGAAAACGCTGACCATCACCGACCTGTCCGTGACCGAAGAACTGAGCCGCGATGCGATGAGCGATGTGCGCGGCGGCATGAAGATGGCGCACTACGGCCTGTACCCGTGGTACGGCTCCTCCGACAGCTCCGTGAAGAACTTCTCGTTCGATGCGGTCCAGCAGATCAACCAAGGCCAGCAAGTCGCAACGAACGTCAACACCAACGTCGCCGTGCTCGGCGGCATGGCGTCGCCGTCGGTGCCGGTCACCGCGACGCAGCACGCAGACATCACGAACAACGTGACGTTCTGATTGCCGACGACGAGGTGGAGGTGCCCCGCCTCCACCGACCCCAACCGTTCAAGGAGTACATCATGTCGTCGATCACGATTCGCGATCTGGCCCACACCGAGACGCTCGACAGCAAGGCGATGTCGGACGTTCGCGGCGGCAAGCTCGCTTCCCCCGCGAATTCTCCGTTCGCAAACGTGAACGTCAATGTCGACATCGACCAGACGATCGCGCAGTTCCAGCAGATCGAGGTCAATGCCCTTAACAACATCGGCGTCATCGGCGCCGATTTCGGCTTCAATCTGGACCTGAAAGCGGCGCAAGTCGCCAACGCGGGTCTGCCCGTCTAGCCGGCGCAGCGACGGGAGCCTCGCGGCTTCCGTCGTCACCACCGCGGCCGGGACGGGTATCGGCGGTGACCTATACTGAGGCACGGACCGGCCTCACCCCGACCGCAACTTGCGAGGAACAAGCCATGGCCACGATCGTCATCAAGGATCTGCCGGAAAACATCGACCTCGACCGCGAAGCGATGCGGACCGTCGTCGGCGGGGCGCGGCTGCGGGGCGCGACCCCGTCGCGCCCCGCACGCCCGGCTGCTGCCCCGGCACGCCCGGGTCCGTCGCGGCGCCCTTCGCCGAGCGTGCTGTTCAAGTAGGGCGAGAGCGCCCATCCGCACCGATGCCGCGCCGTCCCGCCGCTGCGCGCGCGGCGCGGGACGCATACACAGGAGACCGATCATGGCCGCGATCGCGATCAACGACCTGCCGCTGAGCCGGAACCTCGACCGCGACGCCCTCGCCGCGATCCGCGGCGGCGGCGCGCCGTGGGTGTTCGGCTGGATCCGCCCGTACGTGTCCGCGAAGCCGAGCTTCGGTTCCGCGATCAACCTCTACCAGGTCACGAACAACTTCTACGCCGACCAGATGATCAATCAGTTCCAGATCGTTGACGTCACGAACTCGGCCCCCGGTTCGACGATCAGCGTCGCGGTCGCCGAAAACGCCGACCTCGGCAAGCAAGTCTCGGCGAGCGCCCCGTGACGGCCGTGGCGAGCACCGGGGCCGGTTCGAACGGCACCTGAGCGGCGGCAACCGTGAGCGGGGCGAACCGCATCCGCTGGCAGTCGGCCGCACGCTGCCACGTCGGGCTGGTCCGCGAAACGAACGAGGACGCATGCCTCGACCGGCCCGCGCGCGGGCTGTGGGCCGTCGCCGACGGCATGGGCGGGCACGACGCCGGCGATGTCGCGAGCGCGAGCGTCGTCGCCGCGCTCGACGCCCTCGCACCGTGCGACAGCCTGACCGACCGCGTCGCCGACGCGCGCGCGCAGTTGCTGGGCGTGAACCGCACGCTGCGCGGCGAAGCGATCCGCCGGGACGTGCCGATCATCGGCAGCACCGTCGTCGCGCTGATGACCGGCGACAACTACGGTGCGTACCTGTGGGCCGGCGACAGCCGCCTCTACCTCTACCGCGGGCGCCGGCTGAAGCTCCTGACCCGCGACCACAGCCAGATCGAGGAGCTGAAGGCGCGCGGCGAGTACAGCGCGGAACAAGCCGCCGCGGCGCAGAACCTGATCACGCGCGCGGTCGGCGCCGTCGACACCCTCGAACTCGACAGCGGCGGCGTGCCGGTCGCCGACGGCGACATCTTCCTGCTGTGCACCGACGGCTTGACGAACCACGTCGGCGACGACGAGATCGGCGCCGCGCTCGCGTCGTCCGACTGCCGTCTCGCCGCCGACACGCTGATCGACCTCGCGCTGAAGGGCGGCGGCCGCGACAACATTTCGGTCGTCGTAGTGCGCGCGGACGATCCGTACAGCTCGGATTTGACGGTGCTGAACCCGGCGCTGTGATCAGCGCTGCGCCTCTGCCTCGCGCTTCCGGAAGTCCTTAGAACGCAGCCCGTGCTTCTTCAGCAGCGTCTGCAGGTGCGAGCGGTTCATCGCGCAGCGGCGGGCGAGCTCCGACACCGTGCCGCCGACTTCCTGCAGGCCGCGTTCGAGAAAGCGCCGCTCGGCCTCGTCGCTCGCCGCCCGCTTCGCATCGGTGAGCGAAGCCGGCGCCACCGCAGCCGCCGAAGAGGTTGCCGCGCCCGCCTCGACGCCCGCCCCGCGCAGCGCGCCCGGACGAATATCCGGCGGCAGGTGATGGACGTCCGCGGCGTCGCCGGCGAGGCACGACAGGCGGTAGATCAGGTTGCGCAGCTCGCGGATGTTGCCGGGATAGGCGTAGTTCAGCAGGAAGTCGCGTAGCGCCGGCGTCGTCTTCACCGGCCGCCGTTTCAGCGCCTCCGCCGCCTCGTCGCAGAAGAACGCGATCAGCAGCGGGATTTCGTCGCGGCGTTCGCGCAGCGGCGGCAGCGTCACGTGGATCACGCCGAGACGGTAGAAGAGGTCCTCGCGGAAGCGCCCCTCTTCGCTCCATTTGCGCAGGTTGCGGTTCGTCGCGGCGACGATGCGCGTGTCGACCGAGATGCGCTCGTCCGAGCCGACGCGCTGGATGTCGTGCGATTCGAGCACGCGCAAGAGCTTCACCTGCCCGGTCAGCGGCAGCTCGCCGATCTCGTCGAGGAAGATCGTGCCGGTATGCGCGCTCTCGAACTTGCCCTTGCGGTCGCTCACCGCGCCGGTGAAAGCGCCCTTGCGGTGGCCGAACAGCTCGGATTCGAGCAGGTTTTCGGGAATCGCGCCGCAGTTGACCGACACGAACGGGCGGTCGGCGCGCGCGCCGTTCGCGTGGATCACTTTCGCCATCAGCTCCTTGCCGGTGCCGCTCTCGCCGTCGATCAGCACCGGCAAATCGGTCGGCGCGGCTTTCTCGGCGATTTCGAGCGCTTCGAGCAGCAGTGGGTTGTCGCCGAACGTGCCTTCGAACTGGAAGCTGCGTTCGAGCAGCGCGCGGCGGCGCTCGCCGGGCGCGCGGGGCGCAGGCTCGGCGGCGGCCGGCTCCGGT
>NZ_JAKFEF010000068.1:0-2841 GCF_036675785.1 Aromatoleum sp. | reverse complement strand
GCCCGAGCAGCAGCACCGCCAGCCAGATCAGCAGCGACAGCGCGCCGCCGATCCGCAGGCGCGCGGGCGGCGGCGCGGCGTCGGCGCGCGCGAGCTGCGCGTGCCACGCGCGGCTGCGGTGCAGCAGCAAGGCGTTTGCCAGTCCCGCGAGCACCAGCGCGATCTTCAGCCAGAACACCGGCAGCGCCGCGTAGTCTGCCGGCTGCACGATGAACAGCAGCGCCCCGGCGACGATCGCGAGCACCGCGCCGCCGAACGCGAACGGCAGCACGGTCCGCGCGAAGAACGCGAGCGGCACCGCGCGCCACAGGCCGAGCAGCTTCGCGTCGACCGGCGCGATGCCGCCGACGAGCAGCGCGATGCCGAGGATGTGCGCGGCGTTCACGAGCGGGTAGAGCCAGGTCGAGTGCCGCAGGTGCACGGCGAGCGCCGACGCGTCGATCGATTCGAGCAGCCCCTCGAACATCGCGCCGCCCTAGTCGCGGTCGGGATAGAGGTCGTACTGGCGGCCGTCGATCAGCACGCGTTCGGCCTTGATGACCTTCTCGCCGGGTCGTGCGGACTTGTGGCCCGACACGGTGATCCGCACCCCCTCGACGAGCATCCCGTCCTTCAATCCCGCGCGCTCGTTGCGCCACGGCTGCCCGACCTCGGCGACCCATTCCTCGCCGTCCGCGTCGAGCGTCACCCGTCCGTGCGGGTTGCCGAGCCGCACCGACTTGATGACGCCGGTGACTTCGGAATTCACGGGTTCGGCCCAGTTCCAGCCGTGGTGTCCCAGCGCCACCGCCGGTGCGAAGACGAGCACGACGGCCATCCGGCGAATATTACGTTGCAGATTCATCCGGGTTTCTCCTTTATGCGCAGCCGCCGGCGCGCGGACAGTGCGTGATAGACCGCGGCCGCGCTGACGCCGAACACGACGTGGGCGGCGAGCGTGATCGCGTCGCGCGCCGCCGCGAACCACGGAAAGACGGCCGTGAAGCCGTACATGTTGACGATGAACAGCGCGATCCCGAACGCCGCGCCGGCGACGACCGACGCGCCGAGGCCGAGCGACCCGATCCCGGTCGCGAGGACCAGCCCGTATGCGATCGACAGCGCGAAATGCACGACCGTCGCGGCGAGCGTCACGACCAAGTCGAAGCTCGCCGGCGGCGGCAGGACGCCGCGGCCGAGTACGGTTGCCGCCGCGAACCGCGCGTCGCGGAACAGGATGTCCGGAAAGGCGTCGGTAAAGACCAGCCACAGCGCGACTTGCGCGACGGTCGAGACGACGCCGGCCGCAATTCCCGCCAGCACGGCCGGCCGCGCGTCGGGAAGGCGAAAAACCGCTTTGCGATCTACGATATCCATGGTGTTTCCGTCTCGACGCAGCCGTCGGACCGCTACCGGCGGTTCGACTGCGCGCGGCGCCGGGAATTCTGACCGCGGGCGGAAACTCCGCCGGGCGACGGCCGTTCGGCGCGGGCGCCGCCCGAGCGCGACTTGACGAGTGGAGGCGCCTTGAAGAATCCTCGAACGGGTGATCGCTGTGCTCCCGCGGCCGGACCGGCATGCCCCCGGATGTCCGACCTCCACCGCGCGACCGACTGGGCGCAAACCCCGCTCGGTCCGATGTCCGGCTGGCCCGTCAGCCTGAAGACGGCGGCCGCACTGGTGTTCGGGTCGTGCTTTCCGATGGCGTTGCTGTGGGGGCCGGAGCTGGTCCGGATCTACAACGACGCCTACCGACCGCTGCTCGGTGCCGAACATCCGGCGGCGATGGGACGCCCGGCCCGCGTTGCGCTGCGCGACCGCTGGGAAGCGTCGCAACCGCTGTTCCGCCAGGTCATGGACGAGGGCGAGACGGTTTTCCTGTCCGAGAGGATTTCGAGCGGGCAGGCCGACGATGGCGCGCCGCGCACCTTCGTGACGATCTGCTACAGCCCGGTGTTAGGCGAGGACGACACGGTCGGCGGCGTGCTCGTGACGATCGTCGACGACACTCCGCAGGTGTCCGCACGCCGCGCGCTCCAAGCGAGCGAGTCGCGCTATCGGATGCTTTTCGAGTCGATGGACGAGGGATTCTGTCTCGTCGAGATGATCTTCGACGCGCAGGATCGTGCGATCGATTTCCGCTTCCTCGAAGCCAATCCGGCCTTCCGGACCCTCACCGGCCTCGCGGCGGCGCACGACGCCCGGATGCGCGAACTGGTGTCGCAACTCGAGGCGGACTGGTCCCGGATCTTCGGCGAAGTCGCCGTCACCGGACAGGCTGCACGCTTCCGGCGGCGGTCGGGGAGGCTCGGCCGGTGGTTCGACGTCTATGCGTTCCGCTACGGCGCGCCCGAGCTGGGCCAGATTGCGCTGTTGCTCAGCGACATCACGCTCCAGGTCGAGGCGGAGGAAGCGCTGGCAGCGGGGCATCGCCGTCTCCAGCACCTGTCGGCCGCGCTCGAGCGGCTGTCACAGTCGGAGGGCTGCCGCGTGCTGCAGGACGAAGTGCTGCGCGCCGCGCGGTTGCTCGCGCAGGTGGACGGGGTCAGCGTCGTGATCGATTTCGGCGAGACGTTCTACTGCGACGGACGCCTCGCTCCCGGCGGCGTGACGTGGAACGATCGGCCGGACCCGCTGATCCTCGAGCTTGCCGAGCGCGCGCTGTCGGCCGGGCGCGCCGTCGTGATCACCGACCTCGCCGAGGATGCCCGACTGCGCGCGCGCGTCGAGCCGGGTGAAGCGATCCGCAGCATCGTGATGATCCCGGTCGGCGGGACGAAGCTCGCGGGTGCGATCGCGACTTACTGGTTTGCGCCGCGCGACCCCGACAGGGAGGAGATCGACGCGCTCGAAGTGTTCGCG
>NZ_JAKFEF010000016.1:0-59279 GCF_036675785.1 Aromatoleum sp. | reverse complement strand
GAAATGATCCCAGCGCAGCGTGCCGCTCTTGCGGTCGTACCCGGTGTCGTCGCGCCAGCCGTCGGTCTTCGTCAGGTTGAGGTCGCCCCGCCAGCCGCCGTTTTCATAGCCGTTCCCGCCGCTGACGAGCGCCCGCTTCCACCCGTGCTCGCCGATCTCGACCGAGGCGGCGGCCTCGGGCTTCGTCGGCGGCGTGCGTGTGAGCACATTGACGACACCACCGATCGCATCCGATCCATACAGCGCCGACGAGGGCCCGCGGTTGACTTCGATGCCGCCCGCCTGTGGAACGTTGATCTCGTAGAGCGCGTTGTGGTTGAAGAATCCGGTCGAGCGCGACGGGATGCCGTCCTCGAGGAACAGGTATACCGGCGCCGTTGTGAATGGCTGACGGATCGCCGTCGTGTGCCCTTCGCCATTCGTCACCGCGACGGACGCCCCCGGGATCTGACTGAGCACCTGCGCCGGGTGCGAGGGCTTGTCCGCCGCTAGGTCCGCGCCCTTCACCGATCCGACCGAAGCCGGCGTCTCGACGAGTCGCGCCGCCTCGCGGGTCGCGGTCACCGTGACCTCCTCGAGGATGCTTTCCGCGTCCGCCGCGATGGCGCTGCCGGCGGTGCACGTCGCTGAAAGCACCGCGAGGACGCGCAGCCGCTCAATGCCCATGATCGACTCCGTGCACGGTGTTGAGGGGTCGCACCGGGGCGGAAACCTCGACCGATTCCCGCTTGCCGTCCTTGCCCTCGACGACGAGCACGACCGGCACGGTTTCTCCCTCGACCATCGGTCGCTGCAGGTCGAACAGCATGATGTGATGCGCCCCCGGTTTCAGCTCGACCGCGGTGCCGGCCGGGAGTTCGACGGCGGCGACGGGGCGCATCTTCATCACGTCGTTCTGCATCGCCATCTCGTGGATCTCGACCTTTCCGGCGACCGGACTGCTTGCCGACACGACGCGCGCATCCCGCGCCGAGGTGATGCGCATGAACGCGCCGGTGACTTTCTGCTGCGGG
The DNA here is from genome assembly GCF_036675785.1 of Aromatoleum sp. Classification (NCBI taxonomy): domain Bacteria; kingdom Pseudomonadati; phylum Pseudomonadota; class Betaproteobacteria; order Rhodocyclales; family Rhodocyclaceae; genus Aromatoleum; species Aromatoleum sp. The sequence continues at coordinate 58,266 of NZ_JAKFEF010000016.1, read as the reverse complement.
ACGGTCGCCCGCACCCAGGGATCGTCGATCTTCACCTGTGCGAACCCGGGACCCGCGAGGAAGGCGAACGACAGCGCGATTGCAGTGAGCTTCTTCATGATTGGTGCTCCATCCGTTAGGAAGGTAGGCGAAGCGTCCGGTACGAATGCCGCGGCGAGCACCGCCCCCGACAGGGACGACAGTGCGCAAACGGTCCGGTTCGTGCCGGAGGCTGTGGCGGAACTTCGCGAATTGCGGTTCGATGCGCGGCAGCCGCGCCCGGGAAGGACGCGATGACCCGCGCGGCTCAAACGTGCCGAAGCGGTGGAGCGCGAGGTTGCGCCGCCGCCCAGACGAAAAGCGGACGCGGCGCGTAGAAGAAGAGGGACGGGAAGGGGGCGGAGCCGCCGCTCAGCGCGAAAGGCGGGAGCGGCGAAGACGGAAGCGCGGGAAGATTGGCGTGGGTCGCGCAGAACGGGCAGCGTTCAGCGGGAAAAAGGCTGGCGTCACCGCTCTTGCCGTGGCCCGCCGCATCGTCGACGGCGACCATCTTCATGCCGGCGACCGTGCACACCTGGACCGTCCGTTTGCCATTGCCCGGCTGCGACAGCGCGTGGCTCAGCGTCGGCGCGAGCGCACCGAGCAGGATCGCGAACATCGCGATCCAGGCTGTCACGCTGTGGGTCGAGCGTCTGAATGACATCGAAAGTCGGGCTGCTGGCTCGGTCGATGGGCTGCCCCGATTCTAGCGGGCGAGGATCGCAAACCCTTGACCGCAGTCAAGGGCCGAAATCCGCACGGCCCGCATCGTGCGCGCCGCGGTCGACCCGCGACAACCGCAGCACTCAATCGAGCCAGCGGCGCGCATTGCGGAACATCCGCATCCACGGCGAATCCTCGCCGGCTTCGGGGGAATGCCAGCTCATCTGCACGGTGCGCGCCGTGCGCTCCGGGTGCGGCATCATGATCGTGAAACGTCCGTCCGGGGTCGTGAAACCAGTCAGCCCGCCGGCCGACCCGTTCGGATTGAACGGGTACGCCGTCGCGGGCGCGCCATGGTTGTCGATGTGCCGGACCGCGGCGAGCACCCGGGCGGCGTCGGCTTCGGCGCGGAAGACCGCCCTGCCCTCGCCGTGGCTGACGACGATCGGCATCCGGCTGCCGCTCATCCCGGCGAACAGGATCGACGGACTGTCGAGCACTTCCGCCATCACGAAGCGCGCTTCGAACTGCTCGCTGCGGTTGCGGTGGAAGGTCGGCCAATGCTCGGCGCCGGGAATGATCGCCGCGAGGTGCGCCATCATCTGGCAGCCGTTGCAGACGCCGAGCGCGAAAGTGTCGCCGCGGCAGAAAAAGGCCTCGAACTGCTCGCGCAGCGCCGCGTTGAAAAGGATCGACTTCGCCCACCCCTGCCCCGCCCCGAGCACGTCGCCATACGAGAAACCGCCGCAGGCCGCGAGACCGTGAAATTCGCCCAGCTGATAGCGCCCGGCCTGGAGGTCCGACATATGCACGTCGTACGGCGCGAAGCCCGCGCGCTCGAAGGCCGCGGCCATCTCGGTCTGCGAATTGACGCCCTGCTCGCGCAGGATCGCGATCTTTGGCCGGCTGCCGCTCGCGATCATCGGCGCGATGATGTCGTCCGCCGGGTCGAACGTCAGCGACATGCTCAGGCCCGGGTTCGTCGTGTCCGCGAGCGCGTCGAACTCCTCCTTCGCGCAATCGGCGTCGTCACGCAGGCGCGCGATGCGGTAGCTCGTCTCGGACCATACCTGCAGCAATTCTGCGCGCGGCTCGTTGAAGACGAGCTTCGCGTTGCGCCAGAAGCGGATCTCGTCCTTCGCGTTCGGCTCGCCGAGGAAGTGGTAGGTGATGCCCGCCTCGCGCAGCGGCGCGGTCACGCGCGCACGATCCTCGCGCCGGATCTGGACGACCGCGCCCAGCTCCTCCGCGAACAGCCCGCCGAAGAGGCGGTCGTTCAGGCGGCCCTTGATCGTGTCCGGCTTCTTGTCGAGGCCGTCGACGTCGTTCATGTACTGGTCGTAGCAAACGGTGTCGAGCACGACCGACAGGCCGCATTTCGATGCAAACGCCATTTCGCACAGCGTCGCGAAGAGGCCACCGTCGCTGCGGTCGTGATACGCGAGCAGCAGATCGTCGCGGCGGAACTGCTGGATCAGCGCGAAGAACTTCGCGAGCTGCGCCGCATCGACGTCCGGCGCGTGCTCGGCGACCGAGCCGAACACCTGCGCGAGCGCGGAGCCGCCGAGGCGGTTCCGGTCGTTGCCGAGGTCGATCAGCATCAGCTCGGTCTCGACGCCTTCCCGGAACTGCAGCTGGGGCGTCAGCGTGCGGCGGATGTCGCCGACCGGCGCGAACGACGTGACGATCAGCGACAAGGGCGCGACGACCTGGCGGTCCTGCCCCGCGTCCTGCCATGCGGTCTTCATCGACAGCGAATCCTTGCCGACCGGGATCGCGAGGCCCGCCTGCCGGCAGAACTGCGACACCGCGCTGACGGTGTCGAAGAGCTTCGCGTCCTCGCCGCGGTGACCGGCCGCGGCCATCCAATTTGCGGACAGCTTCACGCAGCCGAGGTCGGCGATCTCTGCCGCGGCGATGTTCGTGATCGCCTCGCCGACCGCCATCCGGCCGGACGCCGGCGCGTCGAGGCACGCGAGCGGCGTGCGCTCGCCCATCGCGAACGCTTCGCCCTGGTAGCCGTGGAAGCTCATCGCGGTGACCGCGACGTCGGCGACCGGCACCTGCCACGGGCCGACCATCTGGTCTCGCGCCGTCAGGCCACCGACCGAGCGGTCGCCGATCGTGATCAAAAAGCTCTTGCTCGCGACCGTCGGCAGCCGCAGCACGCGCAGGCAGGCCTCCTTGAGGTCGATGTCGGTGACGTCGAACGGCGGCACGTGCACCGCGCGACGCGACACGTTGCGCGTCATCTTCGGCGGCTTGCCGAGGAGCACCTGCATTTCCATGTCGACGGGCTTGTTGCCGAAATGGCGGTCGCCGACCGTCAGGTGCCCGTCGGCGGTCGCCTCGCCGACGACCGCGAACGGGCAGCGCTCGCGTTCGCAGATCGCGCGGAACGCGTCGAGGCTCTCCGGCGCGATCGCGAGGACGTAGCGCTCCTGCGACTCGTTGCTCCAGATCTCGCGCGGGCTCATGCCCGGCTCCTCGATATGCACTTCGCGCAGCTCGAAATGCGCGCCGAGGCCAGCGGAGTCCGCGAGCTCGGGCATTGCGTTCGACAGGCCCCCCGCGCCGACGTCGTGGATCGAAAGGATCGGGTTCGCGTCGCCGCGCTGCCAGCACGCGTCGATGACTTCCTGGCAACGGCGCTGGATCTCGGGGTTGCCACGCTGCACCGACGCGAAGTCGAGGTCGGCGGTGTTCGTGCCGGTCGTCATGCTCGACGCTGCGCCGCCGCCGAGGCCGATCAGCATTCCGGGGCCGCCGAGCTGGATCAGCAGCGTACCGGGCGCGAACCGGATCTTGTGCGACTGCTGCCCCTGGATGCTGCCGAGACCGCCGGCGATCATGATCGGCTTGTGGTAGCCGCGCACCTCACCCTGCACTTCCTGCTCGAAGCTGCGGAAATAGCCGGCGAGGTTCGGACGTCCGAACTCGTTGTTGAACGCGGCGCCGCCGATCGGGCCTTCGATCATGATGTCGAGCGCCGACGCGATGCGGTCTGGCTTGCCGTAAGGCTTCTCCCACGGCTGCCCGAATTCGGGGATGTTCAGGTTCGACACCGAGAAGCCCGTGAGGCCCGCCTTCGGCTTCGAGCCGCGGCCGGTCGCGCCCTCGTCGCGGATCTCGCCGCCGGCGCCGGTCGCGGCACCCGGAAATGGCGAGATCGCGGTCGGATGGTTGTGCGTCTCGACTTTCGCGAGGATGTGCGTTTCCTCCTCATGGAAGCGCCATTGACCATCCGCATCCGCGTAGAACCGATCGATCGTCGCGCCTTCGATCACCGACGCGTTGTCCGAGTACGCGACGACGGTGCCTTCCGGGTGCGCCTTGTGCGTCTCGCGGATCATGCCGAACAGCGTCTTGTCCATCGTGCGCGCGTCGATGACCCAGTCAGCGTTGAAGATCTTGTGACGGCAGTGCTCGGAGTTCGCCTGCGCGAACATCATCAGCTCGACGTCCGTCGGGTTGCGCGCGGTGCGGGTGAAGTTCTCGACGAGGTAGTCGATTTCGTCATCCGACAGCGCGAGACCCAGTTCGGCATTTGCGGCGACGAGCGCGTCCCGCCCACCGCCGAGCAGGTCGATCGACGTCAGCGGCGTCGGCTCGTAATGGTAGAACAGCGCGTCGGCGGCTTCGACGGTGGGCAGCACCGACTCGGTCATGCGGTCATGCAGCAGCGGCAACACGGCCGGGAGCTGGCGGTCGTCGAGCCCGCCTTTCGCGTCGAGCGAATAGGCGACACCGCGTTCGATCCGCGTGACTTTGTCGAAACCGCATTGACGCGCGATGTCCGTCGCCTTCGACGACCACGGCGAAATCGTCCCGAGCCGCGGGACGACGAGCAACTGCATGCCGGCCGGCGCCTGCGCCGAAGCCGGCACCGCGCCGAGCAGGTCGACGAGACGGGCGTGCTCGTCCAGCGACAGCGGCGCCGTGAGTTCGACGACGTACCAGTGCTCGGCCGCGAGCGCCCTCAGTTTCGGCAGCGCCGCGGCGACGCTTCGGAAGAGCCGTTCCTGGCGGGAAGAAGAGAGCGCCACGGCGCCGCGCAGCTTGAGAATTTCGGCCATTTGTCAGGTGCGAAGGTAAGGAAGAGGTGAGCGGCGTCCGCTCGTCGGAAGCGCGAAATTATACCCGACGACCGCAGCTCCGCCCGCAGCCTTCCCCTCCGGGCCATTGGACTGCGATTCGGCGCCGTTCGCCCCGCGAATTCGGCGCCGGTCGAAGTGAGTCGCAGGCGAAGACCGACGTCGAGACTTCCCGAACGAACGTCGGACATCGCTTCGCTGAGTCCGACCCACGATCGGCATCGAGGCCCATGCAAATCCGCCGTAGGTCAGCGTGAGCCGAAAGGCGAAGGCCGACGCGGAGGCTCCGGAAGCCGTGAACGCCGGACTCAGTCTGCCCGGCCCACCTGCGGGTTCACGACCGGCAGGTCGATGACCTTCTTGTCCGGCGCGGGCTCTTCGGCTTGCTCGAGCCGCCCCTCGACGACGGCGCCGCAGTCCATCTGCAACTGGCGGTAGGTGATATTGCCCGCGACGCGGGCGTTGTCCTGCAGTTCGAGGAAATGCTCGACTTCGAGATCGCCCGCGATCAGGCCGTTGATCACCGCGTCGTAAGCGCGCACGCGACCGGTGATCGAACCCTTGTCACTGAGCACCAGCAGGCTGCGCCCGCCGACCTTGCCGAGGACGTTGCCCTCAATCTTTCCGTCGACCCTCAACCCGCCGGAAAACAGCACGTCTCCGACGATCTCGAGGTTGTCGGAAATCAGGCTGGAGAGCTTCGTTACTTCGATCGCCTTGTTTCGCTTGCGTCCGAACATGTCGTCACCTTCCGGAAATACGTCTTCGGCCGCGGCCCGTTCAGCGGGCCGGCTTTCCTGCCGACTTGACGAACGCCAGCTCTTCCCGTGTCTGCTTGAGGACTTCGTCGAGGCTCGTCACCTGGCGTTCGAGTTCGCTGCGGGTCGCCAGTTCGACGTCGAGTTCGAGGCGGACCTTCTTCAAGGCGTCGCGCAATTCGCGCGCTTCGACCTGCGCGTCGGTCAGGAATGCCGCGGGCGCGTGTTCCTGCAGATATCCGAATCCGGCGACCGAAACGAGCAACAGCACCGGGACCGTGCTCGCGAACAGCAGCTTGCGTCGGTGCGAGCGCGGCGAGGCGACGACGTAGTCGTCGCGGGTCAGCTGGCGGTGGTCGAAACGGCGACGGGCGGCCATAGGGTCGGAAGCGGCAAGTCAGAAGCGAGCGAGGTAAAAAGCCGGATCCACGACGAAATCGTCCTTGAAGATCTCGAAGTGAAGATGCGGGCCGGTGGAGCGGCCGGTCGATCCGACATCGGCGACCCGCTGCCCCGGCATCACGACCTGCCCGACCTTGACGTGAAGTTTCGATGCATGGGCGTAGCGCGTCGCGAGACCGCCGCCATGATCGATTTCGACGGTATTGCCATACTCCGCGCGATAACCCGCGAACGTGACCCGGCCGCCGGCGCTCGCCGTGATCGGCGTCCCCCTCGGGGACGGATAATCGACGCCGCTGTGGAACGCGGAGCGCTTCCGGAACGGGTCGATGCGATTGCCGAAAGTCGACGAGATGTCGACGTCCGACACCGGCGCGCGTCCCGGAAAGAACATCTGCGCGAGCTTGTACTCGGTCGCCGCCTTGTCGATGCGCGCGAACTTCAGGCCCAGCCGGCCGACGTCGCGCTCCAACTGCGACAGACCGTCGGACAACGGGTCCGCGATCTCGCTGTCGGCGCCATCCGGCGACGGGCCGGCCGGCACCGGCTCCGTCAGTCGGGGTCGGGCCGGCACGGCCTGCGGCACGCCGACCGGCGCGAGCAGCGGTCCGCCGGCAGACGTCGCGAGCGGCGTTTTCGCTACCCGTCCCGCCTTGGCGGCGTCCGCGACGTCTTCATTGATGCGCGCCTCGAATTCCTTGATCGCGCCGATCCGCGCGGCGAGATTCGCCGCCTCGGCTTCGAGCTGCACCATCCGGCCCGACAGCTCGCCGAAACGGTCGATCAGCAGGCGCCCTTCGGGGTGTTGCGGGTCGACCGAAACGGTTCCGATCACGACCGTCCCGCTGTCCTTCATCGCCTGGCTGGTGATGCCGTAGCCGAGCGCAAACCCGGCCGCGAGCGTCGTCAGCAGGACACCGAGCGCAACCCCTAGGAAGGTGCGTACGCTGAAGGTGCGCATTTTCGACTGCGTCAGCGTGCCGGCGGAAAGAATGACGAAAGCCATCCTTGTCCTCCATGTTCTGAGCGGATACGCCGCGTAGGGCGCCGTATCCGGGAGATATGAAACAGGCTTCCGGCGAATTTTCAATTGCACAAATTCAAATCGCCGGAACAAAAAGCTCGCGGAGTCTAACACCAAAGCCCGGCGCTCATGCAACTTCGTTGCAACCCATTACGGGCTGTCCCGCCCGCCGGCGAGCGTTTGGCCGTCCGCCGGAACACGTTCTATCATCGCCGACGATACATACGCTTCCGTACGTCGAAGACCGTACGAACGAACAGAAAAGGAGACCCCTAATGCCCCGCTCCGTCCCGGCGCCGTCGTCCGACCCGAACGCCGCCCTCCGCGCCGCCGCGCCCTACCCGCACCTCCTCGAACCCCTCGACCTCGGCTTCTGTACCTTGAAGAACCGGGTGCTGATGGGCTCGATGCACACCGGCCTCGAGGAATCCGGCAACGGCTTCGCGAAGCTCGCCGCGTTCTACGCGCGCCGCGCGCGCGGCGGAGTGGGATTGATCATTACCGGCGGAATCGCGCCGAACGCGGACGGCGCGATCTTCCCCGGCGCATCCGTGCTGTCCGGCGAGGAAGACCTCCCGCATCACCGCCTGATTACCGACGCGGTGCATGCGGAAGACGGGAAGATCTGCATGCAGATCCTGCACACCGGCCGCTACGCGTACCACCGCGGTTCGGTTGCGCCGTCGGCGCTGAAGGCGCCGATCTCGCCGGTGACGCCGCGTGAAATGACCGAGGACGACATCGAGCGCACGATCGAGGATTACGCGCGCTGCGCGGCGCTCGCGAAAAGCGCGGGCTATGACGGCGTCGAGATCATGGGGTCCGAAGGCTACCTGATCAACGAATTCACCGTCCCGCACACGAACCACCGCAGCGACCGCTGGGGCGGCGACGTCGAGAACCGCCATCGCCTTCCGCTCGAGATCGTCGGCCGCGTGCGCGAACGCGTCGGCGACGACTTCATCGTCATCTATCGCCTGTCGATGCTCGACCTCGTCGACGGCGGCGCGCCGTGGGAAGAGATCGTTGCCCTCGCGAAAGCGGTCGAAGCCGCGGGCGCGACGCTGATCAACACCGGGGTCGGCTGGCACGAAGCCCGCATTCCGACGATCGCGGCGATGGTGCCGCGCGCCGCATTCGGCTGGATCACGCGCAGGATGAAAGGCGAAGTCGGCATTCCGCTAATCACGTCGAACCGCATCAACACCCCGGAAGTCGCCGAGGAGGTGCTCGCGCGCGGGGACGCCGACATGGTGTCGATGGCGCGGCCCTTCCTCGCCGATCCGGACTTCGTCGTCAAGGCGGCGGCCTCGCGGAGCGACGAAATCAATACCTGCATCGCGTGCAACCAAGCCTGCCTCGACCACATCTTCGAAGCCAAGCCCTGCACCTGTCTCGTCAATCCGGTCGCGTGCCGCGAAACCGAGTTCGTCATCTCGCCGGCGACCTCGAAGAAGCGCGTCGCGGTCGTCGGCGCGGGTCCGGCGGGCATGGCGGCGGCGGCGACCGCGGCCGAACGCGGCCACGCAGTCACGCTGTTCGAAAGCGCGCCCGAAATCGGCGGCCAGTTCAACCTCGCACGACGCATCCCGGGGAAGGAGGAATTCGCCGAGACGCTGCGCTACTTCCGCCATCGGCTCGACAAGGCTGGCGTCGACATCCGGCTGAACCACCGTGTCCGCACCGACGACCTCGCCGGACGCTTCGACACCGTGCTGCTTGCGACCGGGATCTCGCCGCGCACGCCGGACATCCCCGGCATCGCCCATCCCAAGGTCGCGAGTTACCTCGACGTGATCACCGGCAGGAAGCCCGTCGGCCGCAAGGTCGCCGTGATCGGCGCGGGCGGCATCGGCTTCGATGTCAGCGAATTTCTCACGCACGTCGACCTCGCCGACGACCCCGTCGAGCACTACCGCCGCGAATGGGGGATCGACGCGACCTACGCGCGCCGCGGCGGACTGTGCCCGCCTGCCGAGGAAGAACGTCCGCGGCAACTGTGGCTGCTGCAGCGCAAGCCGACGAAGGTCGGCGAAGGGCTCGCGAAGACCACCGGCTGGATCCGTCGCACGCTGCTTGCGCGGCGCGGCGTGAACATGCTGGCGGGGGTTCGGTACGACAGGATCGATGACGCCGGCCTGCACCTGACGGTCGGCGGCGAATCGCGACTGCTGGCGGTCGACACGGTGGTCATTTGCGCCGGGCAGGACCCGCTTCGCGACCTCGAGGTGCCGCTGCGCGCCGCCGGCATGCCGGTCGTCCTCATCGGCGGCGCGGATGTCGCGGCCGAACTCGACGCGAAGCGCGCGATCGACCAGGGAACGCGCGTCGCGGCCGCGCTCTGAGACGTCATCGCGATACCCAGGGCCACCGGGCGCGCTGACCATCGCAGGCAGCACCACGGCGGCGACGGCCGCCGCATTCGGCAGGGGGATACTCCAAACCTCGACGTCTTGCCGGCTCGGCGCGGGCGGCGCCCGCGCCGCCGAACCTTCAGAACGGCAAGCGCCGCTTGGGCGAGGCCGGTGCCGGTTTCTTGGCGGTCGCGGCTGCCGCCTTCACCGGCTTACGCGGCAGGTTCATCTCATCGCGGGCGAAGCGGACCTTGCCTTCGAGCACGCATCCGCGCATGCCCGGCGAACAGACCGCGCCGCGCACCCGCTGGCAGACGTTATCGAGATCGTGCGGACAACTCCAAGAACTCATGACTTCATTCCTCGACCTTCCAACCGGGCTTTCGCCCCGCTTGCCGCGCGCCGTTCGGCGTGGCTCGAATGCTTCGACCGGTGCCGCGGCGGATCCTGCTCGCCCGGGATTTCCGCACCCGTCTAGAGCTGCATCTCGACACTGTCCACGGTGACGACAAGCGCGCCGCGTGCCCACGGGAAAGCCGCTTTCGCGCGATCGGCGAACTCGCCGTCGGTCTGAATCTCGGCCTCGCCTCGCAGAACACATCCCTGCCCCGGTCCGTGGCCACCTTGAACCGACCTCGATGCGACCAGGACCTGAACCCGATTGTTCCGGCTGAGGTTTTCCTCGGTCCTGCGATAGTAGCCCGCCGGAAGCACGAGACGATCGCCGGAAACGCCGAGCCGGCGGAGGTAGTCGCCCCAATTGCCGACGACGTGCGGGCCATCGCTCCCTTCGGTCACCAAAGCCAGGAACTCCGTCTTGTCCAGCAGTTCCCGTGTCACCACATCGATTGCACTCATTTCCTGTCCTCTTCGGGCTCTACTGCTTTTGTCCAAATCGATTTGTTTGTCGAATATCCGTCGTTGTCGCGCCGGCGTATTTGATTCCCCTCAAGGCAAAGCTCGCGGGCAGCGTTTCGCCCGTCGCGACGCGCCGGCGCACAAAAAAAACGGCGACCGAAGCCGCCGTTGCTGCACATGCAGTCGCTCGTCAGCGCTTCGCGTGCGCGGCGAGCTTCAGCCACGTGTCGACGACGGTGTCGGGGTTCAGCGAGATCGTCTGGATCCCCTCGTCCATCAGCCACTCGGCGAAGTCCGCATGGTCCGACGGGCCTTGTCCGCAAATGCCGACATACTTGCCGAGCCGGTTGGCCGACTGGATCGCCATCGACAAGAGCTGCTTGACCGCCGGGTCGCGCTCGTCGAAGGCATGCGCCACGAGGCCGGAGTCGCGGTCGAGGCCGAGCGTGAGCTGCGTCAGGTCGTTCGAACCGATCGAGAAGCCCTCGAAGTGCTCGAGGAACTGGTCCGCGAGCAGCGCGTTCGACGGGATCTCGCACATCATGATCAGCTTGAGGTCGTTCGTGCCGCGCTTGAGACCGTGCTCGCCGAGCAGATCGACGACGCCCTTGGCCTCTTCGACATTGCGCACGAACGGCACCATGATCTGCACGTTCGTCAGGCCGAGTTCGTTCCTGACCTTCTTCATCGCGATGCATTCGAGCTCGAAGCAGTCGCGGAAGCTGTGCGCGATGTAGCGCGACGCACCGCGGAAGCCGAGCATCGGGTTCTCTTCCTCGGGCTCGTAGATCTCGCCACCGAGGAGCTTGCGGTACTCGTTCGACTTGAAGTCCGACATCCGCACGATCACGGGCTTCGGATAGAACGCCGCGGCGATCGTCGCGACCCCTTCGACGAGCTTCTCGATGAAGAATTGCTTCGGCGTCGCGTAGCCGCGCGAGCGGCGCAGGATCTCGTCGCGCAGGCTCGCCGGCACCTGGCCGAGTTCGAGGATCGCCTTCGGGTGGATGCCGATCATGTTGTTGATGACGAACTCGAGGCGCGCGAGGCCGACGCCGCCGTTCGGAATCTGCGCGAACTCGAACGCGAGTTCGGGATTGCCGACGTTCATCATGATTTTGACCGGAATCTCGGGCAGGTTGCCCATGTCGGTCGAGACGACCTCGAATTCGAGGCGACCGCGATAGACATAACCGGTGTCGCCTTCGGCGCAGGACACCGTCACCGAATCGCCCTCTTCGAGCACTTCGGTCGCATTGCCACAGCCGACGATCGCCGGAATGCCGAGCTCGCGAGCGATGATCGCCGCGTGGCACGTGCGGCCGCCCCGGTTCGTGACGATCGCGCTGGCGCGCTTCATCACCGGCTCCCAGTTCGGGTCGGTCATGTCGGTGACGAGGACGTCGCCGGTCTGCACGCGGCTCATCTCGGACGCGTCCTTGACGATGCGCACCGTGCCCGCCCCGATCTTCTGGCCGATAGCGCGGCCGTGCGTCAGCGCCTTGCCGTACTGCTTCAGGCGGTATTTCTCCATCACGAGGCCGTTCGACTGGCTCTTCACCGTCTCGGGCCGCGCCTGCAGGATGTACAGCTTGCCGTCCTCGCCGTCCTTGCCCCACTCGATGTCCATCGGGCGGCCGTAATGCTTTTCGATGACGACCGCGTAGCGCGCGAGTTCGAGGACGTCTTCGTTCGTCAGCGAGAACTTCACGCGATCGGCGTCGGGCACGTCGACGGTGCGCACCGACTTGCCGGCCTCCTTCTTGTCCGCGAACACCATCTTGATCAGCTTCGAACCGAGATTGCGGCGGATCACGGCCGGCTTGCCCAGCGCGAGCGTCGGCTTATGGACGTAGAACTCGTCCGGGTTCACCGCGCCCTGCACGACCGTCTCGCCGAGCCCGTAGGACGCGGTGATGAACACGACGTCCTTGAAGCCGGATTCCGTGTCGATCGTGAACATCACGCCGGACGCGCCGGTGTCCGAGCGGACCATGCGCTGCACGCCTGCCGACAGCGCGACTTCGGCGTGCGTGAACCCTTTGTGCACCCGGTACGCAATCGCGCGGTCGTTGTACAGCGACGCGAACACTTCCTTCATCGCGTGCAGGATGTTCTCGTAGCCGTGGATGTTCAGGAACGTTTCCTGCTGGCCGGCGAACGACGCGTCGGGCAGGTCCTCGGCCGTCGCCGACGAACGCACCGCGAAACTGCCCTCGCCTTCGGCGGTCAGCGCGTTGTACGCGGCGTGGATCTCGTCTTCGAGTTTCGCGGGGAAAGGCGTCTCGATGACCCACTGGCGAATGCGCGCACCGGTCTTCGCCAGCGTGTCCACGTCATCTACGTCAAGCGCGTCAAGCGCCGCCCGGATGCGCTCCGCCAATCCCTGGTGAGCCAGAAACTCGCGGAACGCCTCGGCGGTGGTCGCGAAACCACCGGGAACCCGTACGCTCGCGGGCAACTGGCTGATCATCTCGCCGAGCGAGGCGTTCTTGCCACCGACCTGCTCCACGTCAGTCATGCGCAGTTCGGTGAAGGGAATGACGTAGCGAGTCATGAATAGCCTTCCGATTTTGTTGGGGAGAAAGCAAAATGCGATTTTAACGAGAAATGCTGCTCTGCCGCACGGCACGTTTTCCCCAATGCGACTTTTTTGGCCGTCACCATGAGCGAAAGCCCGATTCGCACCGTCTTCTTCATCTCCGACGGCACCGGCATCACGGCCGAAACGCTCGGCCACAGCCTGCTCGCGCAGTTTCCGACCGGGCGGTTCCGGCAGGTCCGGATCCCCTTCGTCGATGATCTCGACAAGGCGATCGACTGCGCGCGCCAGATCCGCGAAACCGCTGCGAACGACGGCGTGCGCCCGATCGTCTTCAGCACACTTGTCAATCCGGATCCTCTGAGCGGCCTGCGGGAAGTCGACGCGCTGTTCGTCGACCTGTTCGAACAGTTCATCGTCCCGCTCGAAGCCGAACTCGGCGAACGCTCGACCCACACGGTCGGGCGGTTCCACGGCATCGCCGAAAGCAGCGACTACAAGGCACGCATCGAGGCGATCAATTTCGCGATGTCCCACGACGACGGCGTGTCGACCGACGGCGAGCTGGTCGATGCCGACGTCGTTCTTGTCGGCGTCTCCCGGTCGGGCAAGACGCCGACAAGCCTGTACCTCGCGATGCAGTTCGGCGTGAAGGCGGCGAATTATCCGCTGATCCCGGAAGATTTCGAGCGCAACAAGCTCCCGGGCGAGTTGCATCGTCACCGGAACAAGCTCTTCGGCCTGACGATCGCCCCCGAACGGCTGTCCCAGATCCGCCAGGAGCGCCGGCCGAACAGCCGTTACGCGTCGATCGAAAACTGCCGCTTCGAGATCGAGGCGGCGCACAAGCTGATGCGACGCGAGAACATCCAGTGGCTCGATTCCACCACGAAGTCGATCGAGGAAATATCGGCTACCATCCTCCAGGCCGTGCGGCTGAACCGCCCCGGCTATTGAATCCGCATCCGTCTGCCGCATCCTCACCAGGAATCCCGATGAAGAGAACCCGCCAAAAGCGCCGCGGTGGCCTCGGCCGCGAGGCCGAACAACTGATCTGGCTCGCCACCGGCCTCGCCGAGTCGGGCAGCCGCGCCGAAGATCGCTACTGGGACCAGCACATCAGCACCGCGATCGACCGTGTCCTCGAAGACGGCGACGAGGACACCCTGAACGCTGCGCTAGACCATCTCTACAGCGCCGAACCGCGCGGCTACGACGAGCTCGCCGATTTCATCGAATCCCGCGCCGAGAGTGCGCCCCGCGTCTCGCCCGACCACGATGTGCTGCTGATCGCCGCACCGGTGCTCGCGTGGTCTCGTTACCGCATTCCGACGACGACGATTTCGCCGGCGGTTCTCGCGAACCTGCGGGTGCATCTGCAGGCGCACGTCCTCGCCGACGGCGTTAAGCTCGCGCTCGCCGATTTTCTCTTCAGCCCGGACCAGTTGCCGCAGGGTTACTGCCCGACCGCCGGTTTCGCCGCCGACCTCGGGCGCGCCGCGATCGCCGGGCGCGACTTGCGAATTGAGGCCGGCGACCTGCCCGAAACCGCTCAGTTCCTGTCCGACACCCGCTACCTGCTGGCCGCGATCGTCGCACCGAAAGGCGAGCCGCTGTTCCGCTGGCAGCAGGCGGACGGTTCACGCGACCAGGCGCTGACGCAGTGGCGCAAACAGGGCGGCGCGTGCCTCGCGCCGCTGCTGCCCGGCTGCGCGATGGAAGTCGTGCTGCCCGAAGCCTACTTCGCCGCGAGCCGTCAGGCTGACAAGGACAGCCGCCCCTACTCGATCCGCGCGTCCGTTGCCTTTCTCGGCGCGGAACTCGAAACCCCGGCGGCGAACCTGCGCGCGGTCATCGCACCATTCCACGAACGCGAACTCGAGGAATACCGCGTAGGGCTTACGCTGCGCGACAAGGACGAGGTCGTGCACGGCGTCGTCTGGCCGCTGCTCGGCGCCGAGGACGAGACATCCGACAGTCCGGCCGAAATCGAGGCGGTGCTGCGCGACTGCGGCGTCACCGACATCGTGAACCTCGAGCACCGTTTTCCGCTCGAATACTGCGACGACTGCGGCGCCCCGCTCTACCCCTCTCCCGAGGGCGAAGTCGTGCATGCCGAAATGCCCGAAGGCGAGCACGGCGAGCCGGCGCCCCGGCACCTGCACTGAATGCGGGCCGCCACGGTCGAAGCGAGGAGCCGCCGATGAACCGCAAGATCGAGAAACCCGACGCCGAGTGGCGCGGGCAACTGACGCCGGCCCAGTACCACGTGACGCGCGAAAAAGGCACCGAGCGCGCCTTTACCGGCGAGTACTGGGACCACTGGGAAAAAGGCGAATACCGCTGCATCGCCTGCGGCGCCGAGTTGTTCGATTCGGAGGACAAGTTCGACGCCGGCTGCGGGTGGCCGAGCTTCTCGGCCGCGGCCGCACCGGAAAACGTCGAAACCGCCGAGGACAACAGTCACTTCATGCATCGCACCGAGGTGCTGTGCCACCAATGCGGCGCGCATCTCGGACACGTCTTCGAGGACGGCCCGCAGCCGACCGGACTGCGGTACTGCATCAACTCCGCGTCGATCCAGTTCGACCCCGAAAACCCGGGGAAGTAGGCACGAGGGGCGCCGATGTTCGTCGGCGCAGGTCTGTCGAGCCTCAGCCGGGGTCGCGCGTGCCGTCCGAGAGTGAAGTCAGGATCGACGACGAAAAATCGCGGCGATAAAGCACGATCACGACGACCGTCGTCACCGCGATGAACAGCCACGGCTGGATGAACCACGCCACCGCAGCGATGCCGAAGTAATACGCGCGGATGCCGCGGTTGAACTCGTCGCCGGCGAGCGAGTTCGCCGTCGCGAGCCGCTTGACGATCGCCTCGTCGCTCTGTCCCGAACGTACCCACGGGCTCGCCCCAATCAGGATCGACAGCAGATTGAACTGCCGCAGCGACCACGTGAACTTGAAATAGGCGACAACGAACACCGTCAGCAGCACGAGCAGCTTCACTTCCGACAGCGCTCGCGAGGATTCGCGCGCGAACGGCAGATCGGCCGCGAAGCGGATCACCTGATCGAGCGCACCGAGCACCGCCAACAGGCCGGCGATGATGTAGATCGTCGTGCTGGCGTAAAACGACACGCTCTGCATCAGATTGCCGACCAGCGCCGCGTCGGTCATCCGCAACTCGCGCTGCACGAGCTGGCGCGCCCATTCGAGCCGGTAGAGATGGCTGACCCCCATCAGACCCGCCCGCGCCCACCGGCTGTGCTCGGAGAACCAGCCGTATCCGACCCATGCCAGCAGAAACCAGCACAGCGCGAGCCAGTCCGACGCCGAAACTGTCGCCATCAAGGCTTCCATCGCGCGCCCCACGTCAACGCTCGTAGAGGAAGTCCCGCACGACCGCGATCTGCGCGTCGTCCATCAGCACCGGCGCGTGACCGACGCCGGGAATTTCAACGGTGCGAGCCTGCGGGCCGGTCTTCGCCATCATCGCGACGGTCTCCGCCTCGAGCAGGTCCGATTCCGCGCCCCGGATGACCAGTGTCGGACAGCGGACCGCGTTGTAGGCGTCCCAGAGATCGACGTCGGTGACGATCGGCGTGGTGCGGAAGACGTCGCCGATACCGGGGTCGTAGACCATCGCGAAGCCGCCCTCGACCGGCCGCACCGAATACTGCGTCAAATGTCGCCACTGCGCGTCGCTCAGCGCTCCGAACGGCGCGCTCGCCTCGCGGATCCACGCTTCCGCTGCCGCCATTGTCGGGAATTTCGGCGCTCGGCCGACGTATTCACCGATCCGCTGCAGCGAAACGGCGGTGACGATCGGGCCCACATCGTTCAGCACGAGCCGCGAGACCGGCGTATGCGGCAATCCCGCGAGCAGCATGCCGATGATTCCGCCCATCGACGTACCGAGCCAGTGCACCGTGTCCGCGTCGAGCCGTGCGAGCAGCGTGACCATGTCGGAGACGTAGAGCGGGAAGCCGTAGTCGGTCTTCACGCCGAGCCAGTCGCTGCGCCCGCGACCGACGACGTCGGGACAGACGACGCGATACTCGTCAGCCAGCGCCTGTGCGAGAAAATCGAAATCCCGCCCGTTGCGCGTCAGGCCGTGGGCGCAGACGAGCACCTTGCGATGGGTCGGGCGGCCCCATTCCGTGTACGCCATGCGGTGCAATCCGTGCGGCCCGACGCATTGCACCGACTTCTCGCGGAGTCCATGAGACGGCCGGGTCGCCGGCGGCGCGGGGAACAGGCGGCGGAGGGTGTCGAGCAGGCTCATGGCACTCCGAAAGCGGACGGGGAGCCCGAGTGTAGCAGCGCGAATGCGGACGGTCTGCCCCGCCCGCCGTCGCAACACGCCTGCATGAACCTTCTCGGCCCCGCCGTTTGCTCCGCTCACCGACGCAGCAGAACGGTACGAAGTCGCATCCCGCCGACGTCGGACCTCAGTGCCCGTGCCAGTAACGCGCGTCGAGCATCCGCTGTGCGCTCGTACGCACGCCGTCGGCCGTCACATCGATACGCACCGCTCCCTGGCTGTCGGTGCGCCAGGGGCGTGCCCCGGACGCGTCCCAGCGTGCCCACACCGCCGGATGAGGATGTCGAAACGGATTGAGATTGCCGACGGAAAAGACCGCGACTTCCGCGCCGACCGCCTCGACGAACGCTGGGCTCGAGGACGAGCGGCTGCCGTGATGGGGCACGACGACGACGTCGCTCGCGAGCTTCGGGCCAGAGCGCGCGACGAGACTGCGCTCGGCGGAGCGCTCGATGTCGCCCGTGAGCAGCGCGGATGCTCCCGGTGCCACGATCTTCAGTACACACGACCCGTCATTGTCGCCTTGGGGTGGCCTGTCGGGCACGGGATGAAGGACCTCGAAGTCCACGCCGTCCCAACGCCACCGCTCCCCCGCCTGGCAAGGTAAGGCGGCGACAACGTCCAACTCGCGCACGCGGTCCTCGGGCAGATTGGACGTCACGCCGAGCACCCGCACGCCATCGAGCAGCGCACCCATGCCGCCGGTGTGATCGAGATCGTCGTGCGAGATAAGGAGCCGGTCGAGTCGCGTAATGCCGCTGGCCGCGAGATACGGAAGGATCACGCGGCTTCCCGCATCGGCGCCCGGCCCGTACGTCGGACCCGCGTCGTAGACGAGATCATGCTCCGCGGTCTGCACGTGCACCGCGAGACCGTGTCCGACGTCCAGCACCGTCACCCGGAACTCGCCTTCGGCCGGGCGCGGCGGCGACCAGGTCAGCATCGGCAACACCGCGAGCGCGCCGGCGTAACGCCCCGGCGTGCCACGCGGCAACATCAGCCAGGCGACTCCGATCACGCCGGCGGCGGCGAGCAGCGGGGGCGGCGCGGCCTGTTGCCACATCGCGAACGGCAACGCCCCAAGCCATTCGAGCGCCCCCATCATCAGCCCTGTGAGCCAGTGCGCGAGTTCGAGGATCGACGCGTGGGGCAACCCGATTGCGAGCAGCGCAAGCGGCGTGACGAGGAAGCTGACGAGCGGAATCGCTAACGCATTGGCGACCGGCGACACCAGCGAGAAGGCGTTGAACAGCACGAGCAACGCGGGGATCGTCGCAACGGTGATGCCGATCTGCGTGACGACCGCGGCGCGCCAGCCCGACGCCCGCTGCAGCCGCCCCGAGAGCAGGTAGAGGATGACTGCGACCGCGCCGAACGACAGCCAGAACCCGGCCGACAGCACCGCCCAGGGATCGACAATCAGCACGCCCAGCAACGCGGCCGCGATGACCCGGCTTCCGGCCGTCTCGCGCCCGAGCAGCATCGCCGCCGCAACCACCGCCAGCATGATCAGCGAGCGTTGCGTCGGAATCCCGAGGCCCGCGAGCAGTGCGTAGCCGGCCGCTACGGCGAGTCCCGCGACCGCCGCCGCCTTGCGCGCCGGACATCGCAGCGTCAGTCGCGGCACGCGCCGCCAGCACCAGCCGACGAGACCGCCGACCATCAAACCGGCGAGGGAGACGTGGAGCCCGGAGATGCTGACCAGGTGCGAGATGCCCGTCTTGCGGAACACCGTCCACTGCGCCTGGGGAATGCCGTTCTGATCGCCGATCGCGAGCGCAACGAGGACGCCGGCGTACTCCGCGTCCGGGAGGGTCGCAAGAAATCGCTCGCGGATCGATTCCCGCAGGCGATGGACGAAAACCATCGGGCCCTGTACGAGCGGATCGAGAAGAACGTTTTCCCGCTTCCCGCGCACGGACCCGGTCGCACGCGCGCCCCGCTCCAGCAGCCATGCCTCGTAATCGAACCCGTCCGGATTCGCGAAACCGTGCGGGCGCTTCAGTCGCACCGCGAGTTTCCATCGCTCGCCGGCATGGACGTCCGGCGGCTCGCCGCCGTCGTCCGTCTGCTCGCCCCGACGTCCTCTCGCACCGTACCAGGACAGCAGGATCCGCGGCGGAACCGGCTCGGCCGACGACTCGACACGCAGCACGAACCGCACACCTCCCTCCAGGCGCTGCGGCAGTTCGTCGACGACACCAATGACGACGACGTCGCGCCCTTCCAGGTGCATCGGCAACTCGTCGGACAACCGCAGATGTGCCCGCACCGCGGCCCATAGAATGCCGACCGCGAGGGCCAGCAGACAGACGACCGCCCTTCGCCGCCGGTCGGTTCGATCCACGCGAAGGACGACCATGCCGACCGCGATCGAAATCGACGATGCGATCAACATCCAACCCGGGCCCGGCAGGACAGGCAGCCGCTGGCACAGCCACACGCCGAGCGCGAAGGCGATGATTGACGTTCGCATAAACCGAATGATGCCTGCCGATGTGGAACCGCGACAAGGGCACGGGCGAATTTGGGTTTGCCGAGGCCGGCCCGTAGAATCGCACCTCTGCCGGGAGCCCCATGCGCAAGACCCTCAAGCGATTTCTGCCGGATCACGACACGATTTACGCGAACCGCTGGTTCCGGCCGTTCGCGGGCACGCTGCTGCACCCGCGGCTGTGGCACCTCAACCGTCATTCCGCAGCGGGCGGCTTCGCGGTCGGACTCTTCTGCGGAATGATTCCGGGACCGCTGCAGATGCTGGGCGCGGCGATCTTCTGCCTGATATTCCGCGTCAACCTTCCGCTCGCGCTCGTCACGACGCTGTATTCCAATCCGCTGACGATCGTCCCGCTATACCTGCTCGCGTACAAGATGGGCGGCTGGGCGATGGGACTCGAAGGCATGCATTTCGCCCCGCCGCCCGAACTCGGCGACCTCGGCCTCACCGAGTGGATCCACCTGGTGGTCGAATGGATGGCCGGTCTCGGCAAGCCGCTTGCGCTCGGCCTGATCCTGCTCGCCGCGAGCCTGTCTGTGATCGGCTATGTCGGCGTGAAGGCGGCGTGGCGGATCTGGTTGATCCGCACCTGGCACGGACGGCGTAACCGGCGCAGCGGCGCCGGTTGAATCGCACATCCCTCAGGCGAGCCGGCCGTCTTCGAGGCGCAGCGTTCGCCGGGCGCGCCGGGCAAGGGTTTCATCGTGGGTCACGATGATGAAGCTCGTCGCCAGCCGCTCGTTGAGGCTCAGCATCAGGTCGAACACATCTTCCGCCGTGTGCCGATCCAGATTGCCGGTGGGCTCGTCGGCGAGCACACAGGTGGGCTGCGTCACCAGCGCGCGCGCGATCGCAGCGCGCTGGCGCTCGCCGCCGGAAAGCTCCCCCGGCGTGTGATCGAGCCGGTGCCCGAGCCCGACTTCCTTCAACATCGCGACTGCCCGCTCATCTGCCGCCTCCCGGTCCATGCGCCGGATATACAACGGCATCGCGACGTTCTCGACGGCCGAAAATTCGGGCAGCAGATGATGGAACTGGTACACGAAACCGAGCGCCTCGTTGCGCGCACGGCCGCGCTCGGCGTCCGACATCCTGGAAAAATCGCGTCCCATCAGCCGCACCGCTCCGGCCGACGGCACATCGAGTCCGCCGAGCAGATGCAGCAGCGTGCTCTTGCCCGAACCGGAGGCGCCGACGATCGCGAGGCGGTCGCCGCGGGGAATCTCGAGCGTCACCCCGTCGAGCACCTGCACCGCATCGGCGCCTTCGCGGAAAGTTTTGGACAATCCGTCGCAGGACAATACGTTTTCGTCCATCGGCTCACTCATAACGCAGCGCCTCCGCGGGGTTCACGCGAGAAGCTCGCCAGCTCGGGTACAGCGTCGCGATCAGCGTCAGCACGAACGAGACCGACACGATCGTGACGACGTCGGCGGGCAGAACCTTGGACGGCAACTCGCTGATGTAATAGACCTCCTTGTTCCACAACGTCGCACCGGTGATCCCTTCGAGCGCCGGGATCACGACATCGAGGTTGTTCGCCAGCAGCAGCCCGCCGGCGACGCCGGCCGCCAGTCCGACGAGCCCGATAATCGCGCCCTGCAGCACGAAGATCGCCATGATCGAGCGCGGGCTCGCGCCGAGGGTGCGCAGGATTGCGATGTCCGCATATTTCTCCTGCACCGCCATCACGAGCGTCGACACGATGTTGAATGCGGCGACGGCGACGATCAGGAACAGGATCACGGTCATCATCGTTTTTTCGAGCGCGACGGCGCGGAAGAAATTCGCGTGACTGCGCGTCCAGTCGGTCACCATCACGTTTTCGTCGATGAAACCGGGAAGTTCGCGCGCGACACGCGGCGCCGCGAAGAGATCATTGAGCTTGAGCCGCACGCCGCTGACGCGCTCACCCATGCGATAGAGCGCCTGCGCGTCCTGCAGGTGGATCAGCGCGAGCCCCGAGTCGTACTCGAACATCCCCGCCTCGAAGATGCCCACGACCTCGAACTGTTTGACGCGCGGCAGCACGGCCGCCGGCGTCACGAGGCCCTGCGGCGCGATCAACGTGACCTTGTCGCCGAGCTGCGCCTGCAGCGTGAACGCGAGGTCGCGTCCGAGGACAATCCCGAAGCGCCCCGGCTGGAGCGCGTCTAGGCTGCCCGAGCGCATGTGCCGCGCGAAATCGGCGACGCGGTCTTCCGCCGCAGGCAACACGCCGCGCACGAGCGTGCCGCGTACTGCCTGATCGAACGACAGCATCCCTTGCTCCTGGATGTACGGCGCCGCGGCGACGACGTCGGGATGGCGCGCCGCCTGATCGGCGACCTGCTGCCAGGCGTCGAGCTCGCCGTCGAAGCCCGACACCTGCGCGTGGGACGCGACGCCGAGGATCCGCGTGCGCAATTCCTCCTGGAAGCCGTTCATCACGGACAACACGACGATCAGCGCGGCGACGCCGAGGCCGGTGCCCAGCATCGACACCAGCGAAATGAAGGAAATGAAGCGGTTGCGCCCCTGCGCACGCTTGCGCGACCGGGTATAGCGCAGACCGACCAGGAATTCGTATCGCATCGGGAGGGCGGGGGCGAAAAGGCGCCATTCTGCCGGAAGCCGACCGGTGAAGCGATCGCACGTCCGACCGGATCACGAAAATAGCTGCCGCACGGCGCCCCCATTCGCGCGCGATACCCCGCGGCCAGTCGCCCGACAACATCGTCACAGCTGCGCGCGCAGCAATATACGTGAAGCATTTTCAATAGCGGTAGATATGCTTATGGTATGTTAGACACCCCCGCTCCGGGGCCCTTTATTGGAGACCGACTGATGAATCCTTCCCGTCGCACAATGCTCAAGGCCGCCGGCCTCACCCTCGCCATGATTCCCGTCGTGGCCGTCGCTGCCAGGAACGAGGGAATGCGCGCCTCGATGAAGTACCGGGACACTCCGGAAGGCGAGAATCGCTGCGCGACCTGCAATCTGTTCGTGCCGGGCAAGTCGGCGGACGCCCCGGGAGGCTGCATGATTTTCCCGGGTGACACCGAGGTGTCGCCGAACGGCTATTGCGTCGCGTGGGCGAAGAAGCTCTGACGAACGGCGCCGCCCGGCCGGATCGTCCGGCGACCCGGCCTCGCGCGGCGTCTGCCGCTATCCGCTGTGCTAGACTCGCCTCGCTCTTCGCCCGGTAGCCCCATGCAGATTCATCTCGTCATTCCCGGCCTGCTCTGGCCCGGCGCTTCGCTGACAAATCCCGCTTCAGGTCTCGAACTTCCCGCACTCGCGCGGCTGCTCGGCCTCGGACAGCGACGGGTCCGCGACTTCGAACCGCTCGACCGGCAGCTCGCCCGGATACTCGGCCTCGCCGCAGCTGCCGACGCGCAGGCCCCGCTTCCGCTGGCCGCACTGCGTCGCCTCGGCGAAACTACCGGCGCGGCTGAAGAAGCCGGCGCTGACGCCGGGTGGCTCTGCGCGGACCCGGTCAATCTCTCGTTCGCGCGCGAACACCTGCTGTTGAACGATTTCCCCATCGACGAACTGACCGGCGCCGAAATCGACGCGCTGATCGAAACGCTCAACGAGGTCTTCCAGGATCTCGGCCGCTTCGAGGCCTGCACGTCGACCCGCTGGTATCTGCGGCTTGCGAAACCGACCGCGGCGAAGCTGTTTCCGCTACATGACGTCATCGGCCGCCCGATTCGCCACTTCCTGCCGGAGGGCGACGATGCGCGCCTGTGGCAGCGCACGATGAACGAAGCCCAGGTTCTGCTGCACAACCACCCGGTCAACCAGGCACGGGAAGCGGCTGGCCGGCGCACGGCCAACAGCCTGTGGTTCTGGGGCGCAGGAACGCTCGATCCGGACTCGGTGGCACCGCCGCCCGCGGTGCAGTCGCTCGAACCGCTTGCGCGCGGCCTCGCACGGGCTGGCACGGTCGAACCGATGCCGCCCGACGCGGCCTCCGCGCTGCAGCAGGACACCGTCATCGTGCTCGACACCCTGCTCCCCGCCGCGCGCCAACTCGACCTCGACGCATGGCGCGCGAATCTTGCGAGCGTCGAACGCGACTGGTTCGCGCCCCTCGCCGCGGCGCTTCGCAACGGGCGCTTGGGGACCCTGACCCTCACGGCTCCGGGCGACCGCAACACGGTCGAACTCGAAGTCCGTTCCGGCGACCGCTGGAAGTTCTGGCGCCAGCCGATCGCGTTCGAAGCGCTGCTCGCGTCCCTCGCCCCAACCGTCGCGCCCGCTTCCGGTGCGGCCGACAGCGCCCCATACCGCCCTGACCGATGACCCGCATCCAATCTCGCAGCGCCCCGTCCCGCTCCGTTCAACGCCTCATCGACGACGGCACGCATCCCCTGCTCGCCCGCATCTATGCCGCGCGCGGCATCACGCGACGCGCCGAACTCGACTACGCGCTCAAGGCCCTGCTCCCGCCGGCGGCGCTACGCGGCACACACGAGGCAGCCCAGCTCCTCGCCGACGCAATCGAGGCCGGGGCGCGAATGGTGATCGTCGCGGACTACGACTGCGACGGCGCGACCGCCTGCGCCGTCGGCGTTCGCGCCTTGCGCGCGTTCGGCGCCGACGTCGGCTATCTCGTGCCCAATCGCTTCGAATACGGCTACGGACTCACGCCGGCAATCGTCGAACTCGCGGCACGGATGCAGCCGGACGTGCTGATCACCGTCGACAACGGCATTGCCAGCGTCGAAGGCGTCGCCGCGGCGCGCAGCTACGGGATGGCGACGCTGATCACCGACCACCACCTCCCCGGCGACGCGCTGCCCGAAGCCGACGTCATCGTCAATCCGAATCAGCCCGGCTGCGACTTCCCGAGCAAATCGCTGGCAGGGGTCGGCGTGATGTTCTACACGATGCTCGCGCTGCGCGCCGAGCTGCGCGAACGCGGCGCATTCGCCGGTCGCCAGGAGCCGAACCTCGGCGAACTGCTCGACCTCGTCGCGCTCGGCACGGTCGCCGACGTCGTCAAGCTCGACCACAACAATCGCATCCTGGTTGCCCAAGGACTTGCTCGGATGCGGGCCGGCCGGACGAACGCCGGAATTCGGGCGCTGTTCGCCGCAGCCGGGCGCGAGGCGGAGCGCGCGAGCACGTTCGACCTCGGCTTCGCGCTCGGACCGCGCCTGAACGCCGCCGGGCGACTGTCGGACATGAGCCTCGGCATCGAGTGCCTGATCACCGACGACATGGGCCGCGCGCTGAACATCGCGCAGGAACTCGACAAACTGAACCGCGAGCGGCGCGGCATCGAACAGGGCATGCAGGAAGACGCGCTGATGCGCCTCGCCGGCTTCGACCCGGGACAAACGGCAACCGTCAGCATGTTCGAACCGGACTGGCACCAGGGCGTCATCGGCATCGTCGCCGGGCGCATCAAGGAAAAGCTGCATCGACCCGTCGTCGCGTTTGCCCGCGGCGCCGAGGGCGAGTTGAAGGGATCGGGACGTTCGATTCCCAGCCTGCACCTGCGCGACGCGCTCGATCTTGTCGCGAAGCAGCATCCTGACCTGATCCTGCGGTTCGGCGGCCACGCGATGGCAGCGGGGCTCACGATCCGGGAGACCGAGTACGCGCGCTTCCAGTCAGTGTTCGAGGAAACCGTGCAATCGCTCGTAAACCCGGCGGATCTCACCCGGACCCTCGAAACCGATGGCGCGCTCGAAACCGGCTACATGACCCTCGACTCCGCACGACTGATCGAACAGGACGTCTGGGGCCAGGGGTTTGCCGCCCCGGTGTTCGACGACCGGTTCCGCGTGGAAAACCAGCGACTGCTGAAGGACAAGCATCTGAAGCTGCAGCTCTCGAAGAACGGCGCGCGCTTCGATGCGATCCGTTTCAATTGGGCGGACGGCGCAGGCGCGAACATCCACGCGGCCTATCGGCTTGCCCCGAACGAATACAACGGCGTGACGAGCCTGCAACTGATGCTCGAACATTTCGAGTCCCAGTGATTCCGCGCGCAAAAACCGCGTACGTCATCGCGTAGAGCCGACCAGCATCAAATTTATCAATACACCGAAAAGAACATTTTTGTGCAGCGCACATAACCACTCTAAAAAAATGGTTAAAATCAACGGCAAAGCTTTCATACAAAAGGAGCAAGCCGTGAAACGTTCCGTTCTCTTGTCCTCGATGCTGGCCCTGACCCTCGCAAGCCCCCTCGCTCAGGCATACAAACAAGGCGACATGATCGTGCGAGCCGGCGCAATCATGGTCGATCCGACGGTCGACGATTCGAGTGTCTCCACCACGGCGACAGGCAAAATCCCCGGGTCCAAAGCCACCGTTGACAGCGACACGCAACTCGGTCTGACGCTGTCGTACATGATCCGCGATCATGTCGGCATCGAACTCCTCGCCGCAACCCCGTTCAAGCACGAAGTCGGCTTGAAAGGAATCGGAGGCGGTCTCGACGGCCAGCTCTCGACGATCGAGCAGCTCCCGCCGACGCTGTCGCTGCAATATTTCCCGTTGGACTCCTCGTCGAAGTGGCAGCCTTACATCGGCGCCGGCATTAACTACACGACGTTCTTCAATGAAGAGCTGACCAGCGCACGCAAGGCACAAGGATTCTCCCATCTCGATCGTGAGAGCTCGTGGGGCCTCGCACTCCAGGCGGGCCTCGACTACATGCTGACCGACAAGGTTATTCTCAACGCTGCCGTGTGGCGCATCGACATCGACGGCGTGGCGACTGCGCGCCATTCTGCGCTCGGCAAGGTCGAAGTCGACATCGATATCAACCCGTGGGTGTACATGGTCGGCGTCGGCTACCGCTTCTGATCGCCGGCATTGCAGTTCGCCTGTGAAACCACGGCGGCCACCCAACGGTCGCCGTTTTCATTTGTGCAGCATGAAATTCGGGAGTCGGTCGGATCGCGTTGCAGCACGATCAGCCCGTCCGTTCCCTTTCCCTAATCGGGCAGGCCGGTAAAGCGCGGCTCGAAGCGCCCTGCGATGCCTGCCCCACGCCCGAGATTCTGTCCCGCGTAGCGGCACCGCACGGGTATACTCTCCGGCTTTCCCGATTTTCCGGAGTGCCGTATGGAAGCCGAACGCCTCAACGCCATCGCCCAGCAACTCGACGACCTGCGCGCGCGCGGTCGCGAACTCCGGAGGTATCTTTGACTACGACGAGAAATCGTCGAAGCTCGAAGAAGTAACGCGCGCCCTCGAAGACCCCGCGGTCTGGAACAACGCCGAGAAGGCGCAGGAACTCGGCAAGGAAAAGCGCCAGCTCGAAGACATCGTGCATAACCTGCGCGACATCGAGCAGATGTCGATCGACCTGAAGGACCTATTCGATCTCGCGCAAGCCGAGGACGACGAGGACACGCTCACCGCGGTCGAGACCGATCTCGCACCGCTCGAAGCGAAGGTGCACACCCTCGAATTCCGCCGCATGTTCTCGAATCCGATGGATCCGAACCCCTGCTTCATCGAAATCCAGGCAGGCGCCGGCGGCACGGAAGCCCAGGACTGGGCGGGCATGCTCGAACGCATGTACCTGCGATATTGCGAGCGCAAGGGCTTCAACGTCGAGGTAATGGAAGAGTCCGAAGGCGAAGTCGCCGGCATCAAGGGCGCGACGATCAAGGTCAGCGGCGACTACGCGTACGGCTTCCTGCGCACCGAAACCGGCATCCACCGTCTCGTGCGCAAGAGTCCGTTCGACTCCAACGCGCGACGTCACACGAGTTTCTCGTCGGTGTTCGTCTACCCCGAAGTCGACGACTCGATCGAGATCGACATCAACCCGGCGGACCTGCGCATCGACACCTACCGCGCGTCGGGCGCCGGCGGCCAGCACATCAACAAGACGGACTCCGCGGTGCGCATTACACACGAGCCGACCGGCGTCGTCGTGCAGTGCCAGAACGACCGCTCGCAGCACAAGAACAAGGCCGAAGCGATGTCGATGCTGAAGGCCCGCCTGTACGAACTGGAACTGCGCAAGCGTCAGGCCGAACAGCAGAAGCTCGAGGACTCCAAGAGCGACATCGGCTGGGGGCATCAGATCCGTTCCTACGTCCTCGACCAGTCGCGGATCAAGGACCTGCGCACGAATTACGAAGTCGGCAACACGCAGGCGGTGCTCGACGGCGACCTAGACGACTTCATCGGGGCGAGTCTGAAGCAGGGGGTGTGAGATCGGGCGCGCGCAACTTCCTCCGCCCGGTCGGAAAGAGGAACGCGGCGCGCTGATTTCGGACGATCGCGTGTTACGCAGCGTAGTCGAACTCGAGACGATTGTCCCGGACCCCGACTTCGAGGCATCGCATCGAAGGACGTTCGGCGAGCGGGAAACACCGAGATCAAACGGAACACGTTCCCCCGGTCGCATCCTCCTCGACCGACACTCAAAAATCGATGCGGCGCGGGTCGTCGGCCTTATGATGCACAGGTGAGGAAATCAAAGCCTCGCTTCGTGCGAGATACCGCTGCCGCGGGCTACCCGTTGGAGGACTGCACCGACATGTTCGCGCATATTTTTTTCCGCCGCTTTGCGCTGATCGTTTCCGCGATCGCCATGTTTGGCCTCACCGGCTGCGGCTACAACGATTTCCAGCGCCTCGACGAGCAGAGCAAGGCGGCATGGGCCGAAGTGTTGAACCAGTACCAACGGCGGGCCGACCTGATTCCCAACCTCGTCAGCACCGTGAAGGGTGAGGCGAATTTCGAGCAGGAAACGCTGACCCGGGTCATCGAAGCGCGCGCGCGCGCGACGTCGATCCAGGTCACGCCCGAAATGCTCGACGACCCGCAGGCGATGGCGCGGTTCCAGCAGGCGCAAGGACAACTCGGCGGTGCCCTGTCGCGACTGCTGGCGGTCGCCGAGAATTACCCGAACCTCAAGGCGAACCAGGGCTTCCAGGATCTGCGGGTGCAGCTGGAAGGCACCGAGAACCGCATCACCGTCGCCCGGAACAAGTACATCCAGACCATCCAGGAATACAACGTGCTCGCGCGCAGCTTTCCGACGAATCTGACCGCGATGATCTTCAATTACGATCCGAAGGCGGGATTCACGGTGGAGAATGAACAGGAGATCTCGCGCCCGCCGACGGTCGACTTCGGCACGAAGAGCCAGCGCTGAGCTCCCGGCTTCCGATTGCCGCACGATGCACCTCGGCGTCCTTCCTTCTGCCGGCATCCAACGAGCCCGCCGTGATGAGCCGTCTGCACCTCCCTGGCGAACTGCCGTTCCGCGCTAATCCGCACTGCGCCGATCGCCTGAAAGGCCGCGCGGTCGGCTGGCTCGTGCTCGTTCTCGCATGGTTCGTGCTCGCCCCGCTGTCGCCGGGCCTCGTGCACGCGCAGGCCGTGCAATCGGTCCCTCCGCTGACCGCACGGGTCATGGATCGCACCGGCACGCTCGACGCTTCCGAAGTGCAGGCGCTCGAAGCGAAGCTCGCGCAATTCGAGGCCGAGCGCGGCGCCCAGATCGCCATCCTGATCGTCGCGACGACCGCGCCGGAAGACATCGCGGCCTATACGTTCAGGGTCGCCGACGAATGGAAGATCGGGCGGCGGCACGTCGGCGACGGCGTCCTGATGGTCGTCGCAAAGGACGACCGGCGGGTGCGGATCGAGGTCGCGCGGGCACTCGAAGGCGCGATTCCCGACCTCGCCGCGTTCCATATCATCGATCGTGCGATCACCCCCGCGTTCCGCGAAGGGGATTTCGCCGAGGGCCTGAACGCCGGTGTCGAAGCGCTGATGGCCCGCGTCCGCGGCGAAAACCTGCCGCTCCCCGAACCACAATCCGCCCGCAGCGACGCGCTGTCGCTCAGCGACCTCGCGGTGTTCCTGTTTCTCGGCGTGCCCGTCGCCGGCGCGGTGCTCGTCGGGATGCTCGGACGGAAGATCGGGGCGCTTGCGACCTCCGGCCTCGCCGCCCTGCTGACGAAGCTGTTGCTCGGGAGCCTGCTGCTCGGGCTCGTCGTCGCCGTGTTCGCCTTCGTCTTCGTCCTCGCACTCGGGATCGGGGGCGGAGGACGCGGCGGTCGCGGAGGCGGCTTCGGCGGGCCGATCATCTGGGGCGGAGGCGGGGGTGGGGGCGGCTTCCGCGGCGGGGGCGGATTCAGTTCGGGAGGCGGCGGCAGTTTCGGCGGCGGCGGCGCTTCGGGAGGTTGGTAGTCATGCCGCGAGAGATCGGCGACGCGGGGCAACACGACGTTCGGACCCGGGGCCGAACGGAAACGACTGACGGGCGAGCTCGGCGATGAAGCGCGTGCTGCATTTGATGCGCCATTTCTGGCTCGACGCCGGCGACGTCGAGCGCACGCTCGGCGCCGGAACGCTCGACCGCATCGAAGCGCGCATCCACGCGAGCGAGCGGCGTCATCTGGGCGAAATTTGCGTCTGCGTCGAAGCGAGGCTGCCGACGAGCTACCTATGGCGTCATCTCCGACAGCACATGCCGATGGAACAGGTCGTACACGAACGCGCCCTCACCCTGTTCGGCAAGCTCGGCGTCTGGGATACCGAATTGAACAACGGCGTGCTGATCTATCTCCAACTCGCCGAACACCGCATCGAGATCGTCGACGACCGCGGCCTCGCGCGCCACGTCCCCGACGCCGAGTGGGAAAAGACGCTGGCCGGCATGAGCGCCCGGTTCCGCGAGGGGCGCTACGAAGACGGCCTTACCCGCGCGGTCGATGCCGTCACTGCCGCGCTGGAACGCCACTTTCCGGCCGACGGCAACGAGCGACCACCGCGCGAAAACCAGCTTCCGGACCGGCCGGTCGTCCATTGAGGCAATAAATCGAACGCCCGCCGCCGCGGTCACCTTGAGCGCCGCCAAATCGAGCCGAGCAACGGCGCCGGGTTTTCGGTAGGATGCGCGCATTCGCGAAGCGCCCTCGCCGTCCCTCGGCCCCGATCCGCGCTTCGCCCGCCGCTCGACCCCTTTTCGCTCCCTGCGTGACTCCATGACTTCCCCGATCGAATCCTTCGCCGAACTCGACCTCCGTGCACCGCTGCTCGCAGCGCTGTCCGAAATCGGCTATGAAACGCCGTCGCCGATTCAGGCCGCCTGCATCCCGCATCTGCTCGCCGGACAAGACCTGCTCGGCGAAGCCCAGACCGGCACCGGAAAGACGGCCGCGTTCGCGCTGCCGCTGCTCGATCGGATCGACCTATCGTTGAAGAACCCCCAAGTCCTGGTACTGACGCCGACGCGCGAACTCGCAATCCAGGTCGCCGAAGCATTCCAGAGCTACGCAAAGAAAATGCCCGGTTTCCACGTGCTGCCCATCTACGGCGGGCAGAGCATGGTCGTCCAGTTACGCCAGTTGAGCCGCGGCCCGCAGGTTATCGTTGGCACGCCGGGCCGCGTGATGGATCATATCGAGCGCAAGAGCCTGAATCTCGACGGCCTGACCGCGCTTGTGCTCGATGAAGCCGATGAAATGCTGCGCATGGGCTTCATCGACGACGTCGAGTGGATCCTCGAACACACGCCGCCGACCCGGCAAACGGCGCTTTTCTCGGCGACGATGCCGGACGCGATCCGGCGCGTCGCGCACCGCTATCTGCGCGAACCGCGCGAAGTCAAGATCAAGGCGAGCACGACCACGGTCGCGGCGATCCGCCAAAAGTTCTGCCAGATCGCCGTGGCCCACAAGCTCGACGCGCTCACCCGCATCCTAGAAGTCGAGGAGGATTTCGACGCCGCGATCATCTTCGTGCGCACGAAAACTGCGACCGTCGAGCTCGCCGACAAGCTCGAGGCGCGCGGCTACTCGGCGGCGGCGCTCAACGGCGACATGACGCAGCAGTTGCGCGAACGCGTCGTCGAGCAACTCAAGGGCGGCCAGCTCGACATCGTCATCGCGACCGACGTCGCAGCGCGCGGGCTCGACGTCCCCCGCATCAGCCACGTCATCAACTACGACATCCCGTACGACACCGAGGCCTACGTGCACCGCATCGGTCGCACCGGTCGCGCCGGGCGGGCCGGCAGCGCGATCCTGTTCGTCGCGCCGCGCGAGATGCGCATGCTCAAGGTGATCGAGCGCGCCACCCGCCAGCCGATCGAGGCGCTGCAGCTACCGTCGCGCGAAGCCGTCGCCGACAAGCGCGTCGCCGCCTTCCGTCAGCAGGTCGCCGAAGTCCTCGAAGCGGAAGACCTCACGTTCTTCACCGACGTCGTCGCGGGAATCGAGTCGAGCCACAAGGCGGACATCCACGACGTCGCGGCGGCCCTCGCCTTCCTCGCGCAGCGCGAACGCCCGCTGCAGCTCCCGACGTCGACCGGCCCCGACATCGCGCGACTCGCGGCCCCCCGTGCCGAATCCCGATCAGACCGCGAGCCGCGCGAAAACCGCGAAAAAATCCTCGAGCGCCGGCGCGAATTCTCCGAAGGGCACCTCCAGCGATACCGCATCGAGGTCGGCCGCAACCAGCAGGCGACCCCGAAAGACATCGTCGGCGCGATCGCCAACGAGGCGGGGATCGAAAGCCGCTACATTGGACAGATCAATCTCTACGAGGATTACAGCACGGTCGAACTGCCGAGCGCACTGCCCCACGACGTCCTCGACACGCTGCGACGGATCCGCGTAAAGCAGCACCAGCTGAACATCCGGCCACTCGACGCCGACGAAGCGAAACGCGACGCGGCGCGGCCGCGCTTCGGCGCCGGGCGTCCGGACAAGACCAAGCCCGCCGGAAACGCCGCACCGAAGCGATACGGCAGCGACAAGCGCGGCAGCACGCCCGGCAGCTTCAAACCCGGCAAAGCGAAGCCGCGGAACCGCTGAAAGCTCGAATCGGAGTCGCAGTAAGGGGCTGAGCGCGCCGCCGAACCGACTCCGTCACTCAGCCCTCGGCGAAGCGCGAATTACGCGGCCGAAGACACAGTCGGGAGCAGCGCAGGTCGTTTCGACGCAGAGCGGAGCCGCATGGTGCCCGGGACGGGACTCGAACCCGTAAGCCGTTCGGCGGTGGATTTTAAGTCCACTATGGTTACCAATTTCATCACCCGGGCGGGGTCCGCAATTGTATCTCGCGTTGTACCGCAAGTAACTGCGAGCGGTAATGCCGGCACGACTAATCGTATTGCGGGCGTTACAATTGCCGCATCGGCTGAGGTTCGGCCATGTCGCCACTCATCGGCCGCGGCCGTCTTGATTTTCGCCAAGCACCGGGACGAGAGCGGATACCGTCCCCGGAGCGTATTTCTTCAGGGTTTCCGAGTGATCGTTCTCAACCTCTGCTGTGACAACGAACATCTGTTCGAAGGCTGGTTCGGGTCCGTCGATGCGTTCGAGGTCCAGCAGGGGCGACAACAAGTGAATTGCCCGGTCTGCGGCTCGACCCATATCGAGCGCCGCCCGACTGCGCCTTACCTCAATACCGGCTCGGGCGCTCCCCAGCCGCGCGCCGCCGCCCCCGGCCGGAACGTCGCCCTTGCGAATGCCGACACGATTGCCGCGGCACTGGCGATGTTGCGGCATATCGGCATGGAATCGGAAGACGTCGGCGAGCGCTTTGCGGAAGAAGCACGGCGCATTCACTATGGCGACAGCAATGCGCGCAACATCAAGGGCAAGGCGACGCCCGACGACGTCGGCGAACTGCTCGACGAAGGAATCATGGTCCTCCCGCTCGCCCCGGATGACGAGGAGTTCCACTGAGCGCGATTGCGCTTTCTTGCGAAAAACAGGAAGTCCCGACGCGTACAACCCGTCAGCCCGTGCCCTGCCGGAGGCAGGGCGGTCAACAAGACCGTACAATCCGTCTTATCGCACGGATTGAGGCGTGCACGCCGACTTGACGCTGTGAGCAGCGTCGCAACGGCGTTTGCGACTTGCGTCTGGCAATTCGTCTGACGCAATCGAGCAACATTATGTCGTCCTTGGGCAAGCGGGCGGCCGTCCGGCGCTGTCAAATCAGCGTGTTCCGGCCATCACTTCGGCCGGCGCGAACCGCGCAAGGACCTCGAATCATGCCCCCAATGACATTGAACGACTGGCTCGCGCGTATCGAGCTCATGCACCCGACGGTCGTCGAGATGGGACTGGAACGGGTGCAGGCTGTCAGGCGGCGCCTCGGTCTCGCGCCCTCGTTTCCGATCATTGTCGTCGGCGGCACCAATGGAAAGGGCTCGGTCTGCGCAATGCTCGAGGCGATGCTCGCCGCAGCCGGCTACCGGGTCGGCTGCTACACGTCGCCGCACCTGCTCCGGTACAACGAGCGGGTACGCGTGGACCGCGGCGAGGCGAGCGACCGGGAATTGTGCGAGAGCTTTGCCGACGTCGAGCGGGCCCGGGGCGATGTGAGCCTGACCTACTTCGAGTTCGGCACCCTTGCCGCGGTCGCGCTGTTCGTGCGCGCCGACGTCGACGTCGCCATTCTCGAAGTCGGCATGGGCGGGCGGCTCGACGCGGTGAACGCCTTCGACGCCGACTGCGCGGTGATTACCAGTGTCGATATCGACCACGTCGCCTATCTCGGCCACACGCGCGAGGCGATCGGTTTCGAGAAGGCGGGCATTTTTCGCAGCGGCCGTCCGGCGGTCTGCGCCGCCCCCTCGCCGCCGGCGAGCGTTCGTGCGCATGCCGCGGCCATCGGCGCCGATCTGCTCGAGATCGGAAGGGATTTCGATTTCCGCTGCAATCGTCTCAATTGGCGCTTTCGCCGGACGGGCGCGGCCCCGCTAGTGCTGCCCTACCCTCAGCTCCGCGGCGCCTTCCAGCTGTCGAATGCGAGCGCGGCCATCGCCGCGCTGAGCCACTTAAGCGATCGTCTACCGGTCCCTGAAGGCGCCATTCGTGCCGGGCTCGTCAGCGCGAGTGTCAGCGGCCGCTTTCAGGTGCTTCGACATGAGCCTGCGGTCGTCGTCGACGTCGCCCACAACCCGCATGCGGCCGCAGCCCTCGCGCGCAATCTCGACGGGCTGACCGCCGGCGGGCGCAATCTCGCGGTGTTCGCGATGCTCGCGGACAAGGACATCGACGGCGTCGTGGAGGCGCTGAAGGACCGCATCGACGAGTGGCTCGTGGCCGACCTCCAGGAACCACGCGGCGCGAGTGCCGTCGATCTCGCCCGGACGCTTCGTTCGCACGGCGTCGAACGGTGCCTCGGCGGGTTCGACCGTCCCGGTCTCGCCTATCGCCATGCGCTCGAGCACCTCGCGGCCCCGGGCGACCGCGTCATCGTCTTCGGCTCGTTCCACACCGTCGCGGACGTGCTGCGCGAGGACGCGACCGAGGCGGCGTCGCCTCCCCGCTCGATCCTCCGGGCCGTTCCCGCCTGAACGCGGCCAGACTTTCCTGTAGCGCATACCGACGGCAGACGGCGACGCGGAGGAGCGCGCCGCCTGTCGCTGGCGCCGTCAGGGATAACTCGGAGAAAATTCTCCAATCCACTCCCTCCGAAACGTGACTGATGCTTGCACATACACTTCCGATCGCCAGCCTCATGTGTGGCGTCGCCCTCCTGCTCGTCGGAAACGGCCTGCTCGGAACGCTGCTCGCAATCAGAGGCAATGAGGCAGGCTTCAGTGACGCCCTTCTGGGCCTGCTCGGATCCGGCTATTTCGCCGGGTACCTGTTCGGCAGCTTTCTTGCGCCGGTCCTGATCCGGCGGGTCGGGCACGTACGGGCATTCGCCTTCTTCGCGGTCGGCCTCGCGGGGACGGCGCTGGTGCACGGCTTGCTCGTCTCACCGATGACCTGGGTGGCGCTCCGGGTCGTCGCAGGCACGTCGATCGTCGCGCTCTATACGCTCGTCGAGAGCTGGCTGAACGACCAGACGCCGCCGGCCCTGAGGGGACGCATTTTCGCGATCTACATGATCGTGCACCAGCTTTCGCTGGCGCTCGCGCAGCAGATTCTTCGCTTCGACACGGACAACGCGCTCGCGCTGTTCATGGTTTCCGCACTCTTCGTGTGCCTCGCGGTGATGCCGGTCGCCGCGACGCGACTCACGCAGCCGGTCCCGCACAAGGTCGGTTCATTCTCGCTGCTGCGGCTGCTGCGCGGGACGCCCGTGGCGGGACTGGGCGCGCTGCTCTCGGGCATGGCGATCGGAGCGTTCTGGGCGATGGGGCCGGTATACGCGTCCCGCGCTGGGCACGGCGAGGGATGGGTCGCGCTGTTCATGAGTGCCGGGATCCTCGGCGGTGCGCTGCTGCAGTGGCCGCTCGGCGCGCTTTCCGACCGTATCGACCGCAGGCTCGCGCTTGCGATCGCGGCGTCGCTCGCCGCGCTATCCGCGCTGCCGCTGCTATCCGTCGACCTCAACCAGACCGTGGCAATCTTCGCGATGACGCTTTTCGGGGGCTTCGCGTTCGCGATCTATCCGATGGTCGTCGCGCACCTCGTCGACCACCTCGCATCCGAAGAGATCGTCGCCGGCTCGAGCGCCGTGCTCCTGCTGTACGGCATCGGGGCCGCAATCGGACCGATCGTCGTCGGGGTCTCGATGGCGTGGCTCGGTTCCGCGGCGCTGGCGCTGCACTTCGCCGCAACGCATGCCTTGCTCGCGCTGATCGCCTGGGCTGCGACGAGACGCGAGCCGGAGGACGTTGCCGAGCACGGGCATTTCGTGTCGATGATGGGAACTTCTCCGGCGGCGCTGGAGATCATGCCGACGACCGATGGCGCTCACGAAGCCGCTCACGGGGCTGGCCGCGACGCGCCCGACGCGGCGGAGCCGAAGGCGATCTGACGACGTTTCCCAGACACTCCGGACGCTTCCGCAGCGCGCGAAAGGCCTGCCAGGACCCGTAGCGCGGGTTCATGAGCGGCGGGGCGGGTGCGTGGGGTCATCGCGAGCGAGCGGCGAGGCCGGGCGCAATTTCGCCGATGATCACCGCCATATGCTGGTCGCCGAGGAGCTTTTCGAAGGTGCTCGGGTCGAGGATCTCGAAATTGCCGTTACGCGCCTCGAGCCAAGCCTTGCCCTCCGGCCCGTCGAAGAACGTCACGACGGGAATTCGGTGAAGACACTGGCGCAGGAACGAGAGGTTGTTGCACGTGTTCATCGCGGGGCCGGGCGGATAGACGGCGCCGCGCGAGCGCGCATGGATGTCGATTTTCTGGTACCGGTCGATCGCCACGATGCCGTGCGGATCGTAGATCACCATTCGCGTTCCGTCTCCGCTCGCGATCGGCGTCGGAAACGCCCCCTTGGGAACCCGATTGTCGAGGAAATGAAAGTGGTAATCGACATGCCGGTAGCCGAGCCAGCGGAACAGCACGCGCGGCATACCGCTGTAGGTCTCGACACAATGGCCGAGGAAATCCTCGACCGCCTTGTAGCGGCCGCGCTCGAGAGCCCGCTGCCAGCCTCGCTCGACGGTCTCCTCCGGGGGTGTCACGATGAAATACATGTGGATCGTGGACACATACTTCGTGTAGGTCCGCCGCAGCACGCGCCCGATTTCCACGATCGAGAAGCTGTCGAAGCGGAAGCGGTCGACGAGCAGATGTGAGATGCCCTGCCCCCGCTCCGCCTTGTCGCGGATATAGCGGTCCAGCTTGGCATCGATCACCACCAGCTCACGGCTGGTGAGATGCCCGGCGTACTTGTAGGCCTCCCCCAACGAATCGTAGTCGAGAAGCAGGCGGCGCCAGACGTCGGGGCTGATCGTTGCGTAGTCGTCCGGATCGATGCCGCTGTCGAGCATCAGGCGTTTGACCATCGGACGGATCGAGCTCTTGCCCGCTGCGGACGCCCCCTTCAGGCTGATGAGCAACGGCGCCGCGCGGTTGGCGACACGCGTGTAGCCCTCCGTTTCGATCGCCACCTCGACGAGCGGCGCGATCACGCCGCCGATCAGACGGCTGCCCAACCGGTTGCACACGTGCCGGGTCGCGAGCTCGGCGAGGACGGCGTGATCGGAACCCAACCTTCCGCGGGTTGCGAGAACAGCCCCCAGAACGCGGTGAAGACTTCCGAACAGCGCCCGATCTAGCGGCGTCGCGGAGGCCTGTGCGTCGGCCTTGAACTGGGCAACTACGCTGTGCTCGCGATCGGCGGACGCCTCCGTGACGACCGGCGCATTCCGCCTCTTCCACCGGAGCAGGTTGAACCCAAAAGCGCGGGGCCGGGGCGGTGGCGGCACAGTGCCGAGACGGGCATCGAGAATCGCCCTCACGCTCTCGCTGGCACGCTGGCGCAAGTCCTCGTGCAGACGCTCGAGTTCGTGCATTCGCGGCGAGACATAGGCTTCGAGGATTCTTCCCGCGATGCGACGGAAGTCCTGACCGAACGCCTCCTCGGACGCCCCCTCGGCGACCGAGATATCTGCGGTAACGCGTACGATTACCTCATGCAGCGCGAGACGCGCCGGTCGGAACATCACGAGTTCCTCATGGGGCAGGCCGGTGAGGCGCGCATAATCTTCGACAAGGTCCGGCCCGGGAAAGACGTGCTCCGCGCGATGGATGGTCTCGAGGTGCTCGAACTCGCGCGGAATCCTGCTTGAAACTCCCGGCTCCCAGGCCCCGTGCGCCGCAAGCGAGTGAGAAAGACCTACCATTTCGATTCGGACTCACCCCAGCGGACAGACTCGTCAAGTCGGCCCTCGTCTGCTGTGGAGAGCACATCGACTCTCCGGACGTGTAGCTTGTGATCTTTCGTGCGGTACTCGGGAGCTGTCAGCGTGCGCGAGCGGCGCCTTGCTCGTCGACCGGCAATGCAGACGAACGACGCATGGGCAGAAAGCTGGCGGCTCAGATGCGCCAGCCGTGCTTGGACGCCGGGGTCGGCAACACGCAACACGAGTTCGGCACAGCGTGCGAGGTCGTCGTCGTCGAGCGTGGCCCCGCAGCTTACCGCAGCTTCCAGGCGCTTGAGCGACAACCGCCGGTGGCCCAAATCGAGACTGTGGCGCAGCAAGGCCACCGCCGCCGCCTGGCGGTGCGCCTCGTCCCCGGAAGCGGAAAATGCTTGCTTCAGCTTCTTTGCTGCCCTCGGCATCGTGTTCTCCTGGCATTCGTTCTGGAGTGAGGAAAAGGAAAAGACGCCGCATGCGAGAGTATGGAGGATGGGGAGGGAGAACAATCTTCGAGTGCTTCCTGGCGGTTTTGCATAACGCGAATTTATCCTTGCAGGAGCGGGGTCGGGCCGCAAAAAACACGCCCGCCGAAAGAGATGCCCTGGCGCTTCAACAGCCATCGACTGCCACGGACTCTTGCATTACCAAGCATTTCGCGAGCACCTCGTCATATTCCTCGGCAGCAATCGAATCGGCTGTAATGCCGCTTCCCGCGCCGTACCGGCCGATCCCGGAGACCGTATCCAACGCCAGTGTCCTGATCGCGACGTTGAAGACCGCATCGCCGCCTGGCCGCAGCATTCCTATCGCCCCGCAATAAATTCCGCGCGGTCCGCTTTCGAGTTCGGCAATGATCTTCATGGCTTCGATCTTCGGCGCCCCGGTAATCGATCCGCAGGGAAAGGTCGCAGCGAAGATCTCTTCGAGACCGAGCTCGGGCGGGACGTCCGCGGTCACCGTCGAAGTCATCTGCCATACCGTCGGATACTCCTCGACCGAGAACAACGACGGCACCGACACGGACCGTGACTGCGGGATCCGGGACAGATCGTTGCGGATCAGATCGACGATCATGAGGTTCTCGGCCCGCTCCTTTTCGGCGCTCGTGAGCCGCTCGCGCAACGCGTGATCGAATTCCTCAGTGGCGCCGCGCCGCGCCGTGCCTTTCATCGGCTTGAAGGTCAGTCGGCGATTCTCGCGGGAGAAGAACAGCTCGGGCGAAACGCTCAGGATCTTGTGCTGCTCCAGCTCGATGCATGCGCAATATCCTGTCGCCTGCCGCTGCCGCAAACCTGCGTACAGCGCGCGCCAATCGCCGCGATAGCGTCCAGCGAGGCGCAGCGTGTGGTTGACCTGATACACGTCTCCGGCGCGGATGTGGTCGAGGATCGCCGCGATGTCCTGCTCGTAGCGCGCGCGGCCCGCCGACAGGCGCCAGTCGAACGCGGGGGCAGCGGCCTGACTCGGGGCGGGGGCGGCGACGGGCGCATCGAAGACGCCGAACCACACGAGCGGCAGATCGGGCCTGCCGTTGAAACGGAACGCCGGGTCGAAGGCCGCTCCGGCCTCGTAGCAGACGAAGCCCGCGACCCACTTTCCTTCACGCGCAGCACGATCCGCACGGGCGAGCGCCGCGCGCACCTGCGTCGCGTCGCGGGCTTCGATGGTCTCCGACGGCTGCTCGAAAACCAGCGGTCCTTCGTGCCCGCCCGGGTTCGGGAAGTCGAAACGAAGGCTGTTCGAGCAGCGCCGCCTCGGCGGCGTGCGCGTCACGGCTTCTACACTCGGCGAGGCGTCTTCGCGGCGTCCCATGTCCGTGCTCAGGCAAGCTCGACCAGCAGATCCTTCGCCGCGACCTTGTCGCCGGGCTTCACGAACACGGCTTTGACGACCGCGTCGCGTTCCGCGGTGAGCGCGGTTTCCATCTTCATCGCCTCGATCGATACCAGCGGCGTGCCCTTGGTGATCTTCTGGCCAACATGCACGGCGACCGTGACGACCGCCCCCGGCATCGGCGCGCCGATGTGATTCGGATTCGCCTCGTCGATCTTCGGATGGCGCCGGCCCGTCGGCGCGGCCCCGGCCTTGGGGATGCGCTGCAGGCGCGGCTGGCCGTTCAGCTCGAAGAAGACTTTGACTCGGCCCTCCTCGTCCGGCGTGTCGCTGCTGCCGGTCTGGCGCACGATCAGGCTCTTGCCGCGCTCGATGTCGACGCTGATCTCCTCGCGGTCCTTCAGGCCGTAGAAGAACACCGGCGTCGGCAGCAGCGACACGTCGCCGTAGTGCGCGTGGTGCGCCGCGTAGTCCTCGAAAACCTTGGGGTACATCAGCCAGGACGCGAGGTCGGTGTCGGAGATCTGCCGGCCCGGTCGCGGCCTGCGCTTCTGCCCTTGCGGCATCGAGGTCGACCGCGGGCAGGAAATCGCCCGCGCGCCCCTGGAGCGGTTCGGCGCCTTTGAGGACCTTGCGTTCCAGATCCTTGGGGAAGCCGTCGGGCGGGAAGCCCAGTTCGCCGCGGAAGAGCGACACGACCGAGTCGGGGAAGGCGACCTCTTTTTCCGGGTCGGCGACTTCGGCCGGCGTGAGGTCGTTGGCGACCATGAAGAGCGCCATGTCGCCGACGACTTTCGAGGTGGGGGTGACTTTGACGATGTCGCCGAAGAGTTTATTGACGTCCGCGTAAGCCTGCGAGACTTCGGGCCAGCGGTGCTCGATCCCCATCGCGCGGGCCTGCTCGCGGAGATTCGTGTACTGCCCGCCCGGCATCTCGTGCTTGTAGACATCGGAGGTGCCGCAGCGGATGTCGGCTTCGAACGGGGCGTAGGCGCGGCGCACGCCTTCCCAGTAGTGCGACAGCGACTGCATCGCGTCCAGGTCGAGCCCGGTGTCGCGGTCGGAACCGGCAAGTGCCGCGGCCATCGAGCCGAGGTTGGGCTGGGACGTGAGCCCGCTCATCGCGTCCATCGCGCCATCGACCGCATCCACGCCTGCTTGGATCGCGGCGAGCACGCTCGCGGCGGCGATCCCCGACGTGTCGTGGGTGTGGAAGTGGATCGGCAGGCCCACTTCTTCCTTCAGCGCCTTGACCAGCGCGCGGGCGGCGCGCGGCTTGCAGACGCCCGCCATGTCCTTGATGCCGAGGATGTGGGCGCCCGCCTTTTCCAGTTGCTTCGCGAGGTCGACGTAGTACTTCAAGTTGTATTTCGGACGGCTCGCGTCGAAGAGGTCGCCCGTGTAGCAGATCGTGCCTTCGCACAAGGCGCCCGCTTCATTCACGGCGTCCATCGCGACGCGCATGTTGTCGATCCAGTTGAGCGAATCGAACACGCGGAAGACGTCGACGCCCTCCTTCGCCGCCTGCTGCACGAAGTAGCGCACGACGTTGTCGGAGTAGTTGGTGTAGCCGACGGCATTCGACGCGCGCAACAGCATCTGGAACAGCACGTTGGGCACGGCCTGGCGCAGGCCTGCGAGGCGCTCCCACGGGTCTTCCTTCAAGAAGCGCAGCGCGACGTCGAAGGTCGCCCCGCCCCAGCATTCGAGCGAGAAGAGCTGCGGCACGAGGCGCGCGTAGTGCGGTGCGATCTCCAGCATGTCGCGCGTGCGCATGCGGGTGGCGAAGAGCGACTGGTGGGCATCGCGCATCGTGGTGTCGGTGAGGAGCACGCGCTGCTCGGCCTTCATCCACTGGGCGAAGCGCTGCGGGCCGAGTTCCTTCAGGCGGTCGCGCGTGCCCGCGGGCGGGGGCACGGCGAGATCGACCTGCGGCTTGATCGGCTTTGTGAGGACGCCCTTGGGCGCTTCGCGCCCCGCCATCTCGGGGTTGCCGTTGACGCTGACTTCGCCGAGGAATTTCAGCAGTTTCGTCGCGCGGTCCTGGCGCTTCTGGAAGCGGAAGAGCTCGGGCGTGGTGTCGATGAAGCGCGTCGTGCATTCGCCGGACTTGAAGAGCGGATGCGCGATGACGTTCTCGAGGAACTGCAGGTTGGACGACACGCCGCGGATGCGGAATTCCCGCAGGGCGCGGTCCATGCGGGCGATGGCTTCGTCCGGGCTGTGGCCCCAGGCGGTGACCTTCACCAGCAATGAATCGTAGAACGGGGTGATCACCGCACCCGAGTAGGCGGTGCCGCCATCGAGGCGCAGGCCGAAGCCCGCGGCGCTGCGGTAGGCGGTGATGCGGCCGTAGTCGGGGGTAAAACCGTTCTCGGGGTCTTCGCTCGTGACGCGGCACTGCAGCGCGTGGCCGTTGAGGCGGATGTCGGCCTGCGCGGGGAGGTAGGCGTCCTCTCCCCCGATGCGCGCGCCTTCGGTGACACGGATCTGGGCCTTGACGATATCGACGCCGGTGACCTGCTCGGTGACGGTGTGCTCGACTTGGATGCGCGGATTGACTTCGATGAAGTAGAAGGCGCCGGTGTCGGCGTCCATCAGGAATTCGACGGTGCCGGCGTGCGTGTAGCGGGCTTCACGGCAGAGCTTCAGTGCCGCGTCGCACAGCTGGGTGCGGCGCGCGTCGTCGAGGTACGGTGCCGGGGCGCGTTCGACGACCTTCTGGTTGCGCCGCTGCACGGAGCAGTCGCGCTCGAAGAGATGCACGAGATTGCCGTGCGTGTCGCCCAGCACCTGGACTTCGACGTGGCGCGCGCGGCGGACCAATTTTTCCAGGTAAACCTCGTCGTTGCCGAAGGCGGCGAGCGCTTCGCGGCGGGCGACGTCGAGCAGCCCCGGGAGTTCTTCCTCGGTTTCGATCGCGCGCATGCCGCGCCCGCCGCCGCCCCAGCTCGCCTTGAGCATCAGCGGATAGCCGATCTCGCGCGCGAGGCGCTTAATCTCGTCAAGATCGCGCGGGAGCGCGCCCGTGGCGGGGACGACGGGCACGCCCGCCGAAACGGCGAGGCTGCGGGCGGCGACCTTGTTGCCGAGGTCGCGCATCACCTGCGGGCGCGGGCCGATGAAGGCGATGCCGGCCGCCGCGCAGGCTTCGGCGAACTCGGGGTTCTCGGAGAGGAAACCGTAGCCGGGGTGGATCGCATCGACG
Source organism: Aromatoleum sp. (assembly GCF_036675785.1). Classification (NCBI taxonomy): domain Bacteria; kingdom Pseudomonadati; phylum Pseudomonadota; class Betaproteobacteria; order Rhodocyclales; family Rhodocyclaceae; genus Aromatoleum; species Aromatoleum sp. The sequence goes on along the minus strand of NZ_JAKFEF010000016.1, from coordinate 15,148 downwards.
CCGGCATTCTTTGCGACGCGGATGATGTCGGCGATGTCGAGGTAGGCGGCGATCGGCTTCTGGCCGTTGCCGACGAGGTAGGACTCGTCGGCCTTGAAGCGGTGCAGCGCGAAGCGGTCCTCGTTGGCGTAGATCGCCACCGTGCGGATGCCCAGTTCGCTCGCGGCCCGGAACACGCGGATCGCGATTTCGCCACGGTTGGCGACGAGGATGCTTCGGATCGCTCTCATGGATTGGCGTCGGATCTTGAAAGGAAGTCAGGCCGCCTGCTGCAGCGGGAAGGGGGCGTGGGCGACGTGTTCGTCGCACTTGCGCTCGATCATCACGCCGACGCGCCCCACGCCCTCCAGGATCTGCGGCTTATGCACGGACAGGGTGATCCAGCTCGGGCGGAACTCGTCGAAGATCACGCCGGCGAGCGAATCGGCGAGGTGTTCGAGCAGCGCGAAGCGGCGCTGGGCGAGGTATTCCCGCAGCCGCCCGACCAGTTCGGCGTAGTCGATCGTGTCCTCGAAACGGTCGCTGCGCGCGGCCCGCCCGCCGATGCCCAGGCGCAAGGTGATCGACACGGGCTGCGAACCGACCAGCTCATGCGGATAGATGCCGACCTGCGCGTCTGCGTGGATGTCATCGATGAAGATCTGGTTCATGTCCGTCCCCGTTTGTGTTGCGTCAATTCAAGATAAAACAGCGCTCTGACCTTGACTTGCCGGGTTGCGACAGATGCGAGCAATCCCGCGACGACCTCTGGGAGTTCGGGGGGGAGACTTCCTCCCGGCGGTCTCCGCTTCGCTCCCGCGTGCCGCAGGCGCGGAGCGGTGCTCGCCGAGCCCCTGCTCCGCTTCCGTTAAAGGGGCAGGAAACAAAGTCCCCAAATGAAAACGGAGCCGTTGGGCTCCGTTTTCCGGTGCTGCCGTATTCGGCCGCGTAGTGGCCGGAGAGCTCGCGCCGCAACGCGGCCTCGGCTTCGAACTCCAGTCCGGCCGGCACGAGGATCAGCCACTCGTCGGGCGACATCCACTGGATGCTGACGCCGCGCGACTCGTCACGCGGGACAAGACCGAGCGCGAGCGGCAGCGCAAGACCCAGCACGCGCTCGACGCCGGAACGGAAGCCCTCATCCTGCGCGTTGCCGCGCAGCACGAGGTGGCCGAGGAAGGGCTTCTCGCGGACCACGACGCCGGCGTCGCGCGCCGAAGCGGCGAGGACGACATTCACGCGGCTCATCGCCAGCGGCGATTCCGACTTCACCGCGCCGCCACGCGGATTCAGATCCATTTGTGAAAACTCAGACATTTTGGCGTGCTCCTTCCGCGTCGTAGAAGACCGGGCTCACGACCTCGGCCGCATGCACCCGGCCGTCGGCCATCGGCAGATAAACGGTTTCACCCACGCGCTTGCTGCCGCCCTTGACGACGGCGAGCGCGAACGAGTGACCCAGGTTCGGGCTGTAGTAGCTCGAGGTGACATGCCCGACCATCGGCATCGGGATGCGGATCTCCTTCTCGAGCACGATCTGCGCGCCCTCGTCGAGCACGAGCTTCGGGTCGAGCGGCTTGAGGCCCACGAGCTGCTTGCGGTCGTCGCGTTTGGTGTCGGGACGCGACAGCGCGCGGCGGCCGATCCACGAGAACGGCTTCTTGTAGCCGACGCACCACTGCATGCCCAGATCCTCCGGCGTCATCGAACCGTCGGTCTCCTGGCCGACGATGATGAAGCCCTTCTCGGCGCGCAGCACGTGCATGGTTTCGGTGCCGTAGGGCGTCAGGCCGTACTTCTCGCCCTTCTCGAACAGCGCCTTCCACACATGCAGCGCATGGTTGGCCTGAACGTTGATCTCGTACGACAGCTCGCCGGTGAAGGAGATGCGATAGACGCGGGCCGGAACACCGGCGACCGTGCCTTCGCGCATATCCATGAACTTGAAGTTGTCGCGGGACAGGTCGATGTCGTCGGTGAGCTCGGCCAGCAGCTTGCGTGCGTTCGGACCGTTGATCGCCATCGCCGCCCAGTGGTCGGTGACCGAGTTGAAGTACACCTCCAGCTCGGGCCACTCGGTCTGATGCCACAGGTCCATCCAGTCGAGCACGGCCGCGGCGCCGCCGGTCGTGGTCGTCATGTGGAAGTGGTTCTCGCCGATGCACGCGGTCACGCCGTCGTCCATCACCATGCCATCGTCCTTGCACATGAGGCCGTAGCGCGCCTTGCCCACGTCGAGCTTGGTCCAGGCGTTGGTGTAAAGGCGGTTCAGGAACTCGCGCGCGTCCTTGCCCTGGATCTCGATCTTGCCGAGCGTCGAGGCGTCGAGGATGCCGACCGACTCGCGCACGGCGCGGGTCTCGCGCTGCACCGCCTCGTGCATGGTCTCGTTGCCGCGCGGGAAGTACCACGGGCGCATCCACTGGCCGACTTCCTCGAACCTCGCGCCGTGCTCGACGTGCCACGAGTGCAGCGCCGTGTAGCGGCGGGGGTCGAAGAACTCGCGGCAGTGACGGCCCGCGATCGCGCCGAAGGTGATCGGCGTGTAGTTCGGGCGGAAGACGGTGGTGCCGGTCTGCGGGATCGTCTGCTTCAGGCTGCGCGCGGCGATCGCCATGCCGTTGATGTTGCCGAGCTTGCCCTGGTCGGTGCCGAAGCCCATGCCCGTGTAGCGCTTGACGTGCTCGATCGACTCGAAGCCTTCGCGCGTCGCGAGCTCGATGCCGGCGGCGGTGACGTCGTTCTGCGGATCGACAAACTGCTTGGGCGCGCGCATCGGAGGCTTCACGTGCGGCACCTGGTAGAGCGCGACGGCCTTGCCCTCGCGGACTTTCGCGAGCTTCGGCAGGGACGACGCCTTGGCGGCGAAGCCAGTGCGCTGGGCGGCCGCGGCACCTGCTGCTGCACCGTCGGCGAGCGCATCGGCGAGCGCGCCCTTGCCATGCACGCCACCCGCCGGGGTCATCCCCGGCACCTTGCCGGGAACGAAGCCGAGGATGTCCTCGCGCCACTCGGGACGCGCGCCGGTGTGCGCGGCCAGATGCACGACGGGGCTGTAGCCGCCGGAGCTCGCGATCGTGTCGCAGGCGAGCGTCTCGACGCTGCCCTCGACGCGGAAGCCGCCGATGTCGATGCGGGCGACCAGCGCCCCGCTGACACGCTTCTTGCCCTGCGCCTCGATCACCGCGCTGCCCGGAATGATGCGGATCTTGCGGGCGCGAGCCTCATTGACGAGATCGCCGTCCGGCTGCTCGCGTGCATCGACGATCGCGACGACTTAACGGCCCGCGTCGTGCCAGTCGAGCGCGGCGCGATACGCGTGGTCGTTCGACGTCGACACCACGAGCCGACGGCCCGGCGCAACTGCGTAGCGGCGGATGTAGGTCGAGACGGCGCCGGCGACGAGGTTGCCCGGCACATCGTTGTTCGAAAACACCAGCGGGCGCTCGTGCGTGCCGGTCGCGAGGATGACTTCACCGGCGCGCACGCGGTGCATCCGAGCGCGGACTTGGCGACGCCCGTTCGCGCTGGGCGCTAGGTCGGCGAGGTGCTCGGTGCGGCGCTCGTGCAGGGTGACGAAGTTGTGGTCGTGATAGCCGTTCGCGGTCGTGCGCGGCAATAGCAGCACTTCGGGCAGCGACGCGAGCTCGCCGAGCACCGACGCGGCCCATGCCGACGCCGGGCGGCCATCGATCAGTTCGCGCGAATCGAGCAGTGATCCGCCCATCTCTTCCTGTTCGTCGCACAGGATCACACGCGCACCGCTGCGACCCGCGGCGAGCGCTGCCGCGAGACCCGCCGGGCCGGCGCCGACCACGAGCACGTCGCAATGGCGATTGACGTGGTCGTAGATGTCGGGGTCGTTCTCCTTCGGCACGCGCCCGAGTCCCGCGGCCTTGCGGATGTACTTCTCGTACTTCGGCCACATCGACGCCGGCGACATGAAGGTCTTGTAGTAGAAGCCCGGCGGCATGAAGCGTCCGCCGACGCTGCCGACGACCCCCATCAGGTCCTTGTCGACGTTCGGCCAGCCGTTCGTGCTCGCGGCGACGAGGCCGCCGTACAGCGCCTGCTGCGTGGCGCGGACGTTGGGCACCTGGGCGGCTTCGGTGGCGCCGAGCTGCAGGATCGCATTCGGCTCCTCGGCGCCAGCAGCGACGATGCCGCGCGGACGCGAATACTTGAAGCTGCGGTTGACGACGTCGACGCCATTGGCGAGCAAGGCGGACGCGAGCGTGTCGCCGGCGAAGCCCTGGTATTCGACGCCGTTGAAGGTGAAGCGCAGCGGGCGGCTGCGATCGATGCGGCCTCCGTTGCCGAGTCGGTTCTGCTGGCTCATTTTGCCGCTCCCTTGCTGGAAGACCGGCCGGCCGAAGCTTGCTGGGTGACCGAAGGCTTGTGGCCGACCTTGTAGGTTTCGAGAATTTCGTAGCTCACGGTGTTGCGCGTGACGTTGAAGAACTTGCGGCAGCCGGCGGCGTGGTACCACTGTTCGTGGTGCAGGCCGCGCGGGTTCTTGCGAAAGAAGAGGTAATCGCCCCACTCCTCGTCGCTCGTGGACTCGGGCGCGACCTGGCGCGCGATGTGCGCTTCGCCCTTCGGCCGGAACTCTTCTTCCTCGCGGTATTCCGCACAGTGCGGGCAGTAGATGTGAAGCATGTGTGCGGCTCCTGTCAGTGCGCGACGCCCGCGGCGCCGTGCTCGTCGATGAGTTTTCCGGAGATGAAGTGGTCGATCGAGAACGGCGCCGCGAGCGGATGTGGCTTGCCCGCGGCCAGGGTCGCCGCGAAGACGTTGCCCGAGCCCGGGATCGCCTTGAAGCCGCCGGTGCCCCAGCCGCAGTTGAAGAAGAGGCCTCCGACCGGCGTTGCCGAGATGATCGGGCACGCGTCGGGGCAGGTATCGACGATACCGCCCCACTGACGATTCATGCGCACGCGCGAGAAGATCGGGAACATCTCGACGATCGCCTGCAGCGTGTGCTCGATCGTCGCGTAGCTGCCGCGCTGGCCGTAGCCGTTGTAGCCGTCGATGCCGGCGCCGATCACGAGGTCACCCTTGTCCGACTGGCTGACGTAGCCGTGCACCTTGTTCGACATCACGACGGTATCGAGGATGGGCTTCATCGGCTCGGACACCAGCGCCTGCAACGGATGCGATTCGACCGGAAGCTTGAAGCCCGCCATCTTCGCGAGCACGCCGGAGTTGCCGGCGGTGACCACGCCGACCGTGTCGGCGGCGATGAACCCGCGGTTGGTCTCGACGCCCAGCACCTTCTTACCGCTCATGCGGATGCCGGTCACTTCGGTCTGCTGCAGCATATCGACGCCGCACGCGTCCGCGCCGCGGGCGAAGCCCCAGGCCACGGCGTCATGGCGCGCGACGCCGCCGCGCGGCTGCCAGGAGGCGCCCATGATCGGGTAGCGGGTGTTCTTCGAGCAGTCCATGATCGGCACGATCTCCTGGATCTGTCGGATATCCAGCACTTCGCCGTCGATGCCGTTGAGGCGGTTGGCGTTCACGCGGCGATGGATGTCGCGCATGTCCTGCAGCGTGTGGCCCAGGTTCATGACGCCGCGCTGCGAGTACATCACGTTGTAGTTGAGGTCCTGCGACAGGCCTTCCCACAGCTTCATCGCGTGCTCGTAGAGCCACGCGGCCTCGTCCCACAGGTAGTTCGAGCGCACGATGGTGGTGTTGCGCGCGGTATTGCCGCCGCCGAGCCAGCCCTTCTCGACCACCGCGACGTTGGTGATGCCATGTTCCTTGGCCAGGTAGTAGGCCGTCGCCAGGCCGTGACCGCCGCCGCCGACGATCACGACGTCGTATTTGTTTTTGGGGGTCGGGTTGCGCCACGCCCGCTGCCAGTTCTCGTGGTAACTGAGCGCGTGCTTGACGAGCCCGAAGCCGGAATAGTGCTGCATGACTCTCTCTCCTTGAAGTGCCGATTTCGCCGTCAATCTGCGGTCATCGCTCAGCATTCGATGACATTCACGGCGAGCCCGCCGCGCGAGGTTTCCTTGTACTTGTCCTTCATGTCGCGACCGGTGTCGCGCATGGTCTTGATCACTTTGTCGAGCGACACGAAATGCTTGCCGTCGCCGCGCAGCGCCATGCGCGCGGCGTTGATCGCCTTGATCGAGCCCATCGCGTTGCGCTCGATGCACGGCACCTGCACGAGACCACCGACCGGGTCACACGTGAGGCCCAGGTTGTGCTCCATGCCGATCTCGGCCGCGTTCTCGACCTGCTCGGCCGTGCCGCCCAGCACTTCGGCGAGCGCGCCGGCCGCCATCGAGCACGCGACGCCGACTTCCCCCTGGCAGCCGACTTCAGCGCCCGAGATCGAAGCGTTTTCCTTGAACAGGATGCCGATCGCCGCCGCGGTGAGCAGAAAGCGCACGACACCGTCCTCGGTCGCACCGGAGACGAAGCGGTAGTAGTAGTGCAGCACTGCAGGGATGATTCCGGCCGCGCCATTCGTCGGTGCGGTCACGATGCGCCCGCCCGCGGCGTTCTCCTCGTTTACCGCCAGCGCGTACAGGTTCACCCAGTCCAACGTCGTCAGCGGATCGCGCAGCGACGCTTCCGGCGCAGCGGACAGCTTGCGGTACATTTCGGCGGCGCACCGGCGCACCTTCATGCCGCCGGGCAGCGTCCCTTCGATCTCGCAGCCGCGGCGCACGCAGGCCTGCATCACCTTCCAGATATGCAGCAGCCCATTGCGCGTCTCGGCCTCGCTGCGCCACGCTTTCTCGTTCTCCAGCATCAGCTGGCTGATCGACAGTTCGTTCGCCGCGCACTGCGTCAGCAGCTGGTCCGCGCTGTGGAACGGGTACGGCAACTCGGTGCTGTCCTCGACGATGCGGTCCGCGCCGGCGGCCTCCTCGTTGACGACGAAGCCGCCGCCGACCGAGTAATACACGCGGCTCACGAGCTCCGCCTCACCGTCGCCGTAGGCCGTGATGCGCATGCCGTTCGGGTGGTACGGCAGCGTCTGCCGGCGCAGGAACACGAGGTCCGTCTTTTCCTCATAAGGCACCGCGTGCAGGCCCAGCAGGGACAGCCGCTTGGCCCCGCGGATGTTCGCGAGGCGGCTGTCGATCGTGTCCGGGTCGATGAGATCCGGCGCCTCGCCCTCCAGGCCCAACAGCACGGCCTTGTCGCTGCCGTGCCCCTTGCCCGTCGCGCCGAGCGAACCGTATAGCTCGGCGCGGACCCGGCGCACGCGCGGCAAAAGCCCCGCGTCCTTGAGCCCGGAGGCAAAGGTCAGAGCGGCACGCATGGGACCGACGGTGTGGGAACTGGACGGGCCGACGCCGACCTTGAACATCTCGAATACGCTGATCGCCATGACGTGTCGCTCCGTGTCCGATCAGCGGGTGGCCGGATAGACCGGGAAGCGCGCGCACAAGGCCTTCGCCTTCTCGCGCACCGCGGCGATCACGGCTTGATCGTCGATGTGGTCGAGCACATCGCAGATCCAGTTCGTCAGCTCCTTCGCCTCGGCTTCCTTGAAGCCCCGCGAGGTGATCGCCGGCGTGCCGATGCGGATGCCGCTCGTGACGAAGGGCGACTGCGGATCGTTCGGCACCGCGTTCTTGTTCACGGTGATGTGCGCCGCACCGAGCGCCGCATCGGCCTGCTTGCCGGTGAGGCCCTTGTCGACGAGATCAACGAGGAAGAGGTGGTCGTCGGTGCCGCCCGAGACGATCTTGTAGCCGCGTTCGAGGAAGGCGCCGGCCATCGCGCGCGCGTTCTTCAGCACCTGCTGCTGGTAGTCGCGGAACTCGGGCTGCAGCGCCTCCTTCAGCGCCACCGCCTTCGCGGCGATCACGTGCATCAGCGGCCCGCCCTGGATGCCGGGGAACACGGCCGCGTTGAGCTTCTTCTCGAGCTCGGCGTTCGCGCGGGCGAGGATCAGGCCGCCGCGGGGGCCGCGCAGCGTCTTGTGCGTGGTCGTCGTGACGACGTCGGCGAACGGGAGGGGGTTGGGATACAGGCCCGCAGCGACGAGACCGGCAACGTGGGCCATGTCGACGAAGAGGTAGGCGCCGACCGCGTCGGCGATCTCGCGGAAGCGCTTCCAGTCGACGATGCGCGAATAGGCCGAGAACCCGGCGACGATCATCTTCGGCTTGTGCTCGCGGGCGAGTGCCTCGACCTGTGCGTAGTCGATCTCGCCGGTCGCCTCGTCGAGGCCGTACTGCACGGCGTTGTACGTCTTGCCCGAGAAGTTCACTTTCGCACCGTGCGTCAGGTGTCCGCCGTGCGCGAGGCTCATGCCGAGCACCGTGTCGTGCGGCTCGAGCAGCGCCATATAGACCGCGCCGTTCGCCTGCGAGCCCGAGTGCGGCTGCACGTTCGCGTAGTCGGCGCCAAACAGGCGCTTCGCGCGGTCGATCGCGAGCTGCTCGACGACGTCGACGTGCTCGCAGCCGCCGTAGTAGCGCTTCGCGGGATAGCCCTCGGCGTACTTGTTGGTCAGTACGCTGCCCTGCGCCTCGAGCACACGCGGGCTGGTGTAGTTCTCGGATGCGATCAGTTCGATGTGCGCTTCCTGGCGCTCGAACTCGGCGTCCATCGCCGCCTTGAGCTCGTCGTCGAAATCGGCGATGCGGTCGGTCATTGCGAACATGGGTTCCTGTCTCCTCGGTTGGTGCTGTTGTGGAAGCCTTCTGCCGCAAAGGAATCGCGGCTTCTTGGGAGGAGATCTTAGGAATTCCGTGGAAAGACCTTTTGCCTGTATCCGTCACGCACTTGCTCAATTTGGACCGTTCGGTGCGACAACGGCCATAGCACGTGCGAAAAAGAAAAAACGCCGCCGGTAGAGACATCCGGGCGGCGTCGAGAACGGGATCGGCAGGAGAAAATTCGGGGCGTGCCGCGCAATGCGGACGCCGAGAGGGGGCGCCCGGTCTTCCGCTTAGGCCTCGGCCGGCTGCGCCTCCAGCCTGAATCGGTGCTCGCTCGGAAGCATCGCGCTGAGGAGCCCCGAGCAAACGGCCGCTCCGATCATGATCACGTAGATCGGCTCGAACGAGCCGATCGACTCCTTCAACGCGCCGCCGAGCACGTTGCCCGCGATGCCGCCCACCCCGAGCGCTATGTTTCCTATCGCAAATACCAGCGTCGCCCCGCCGGCGCCAAATGCCTGACTGATATAGGCCGGCACCAGACCGAAGATCGCATTGAAGGAAATGCCGAAGGTGATGGCTGCACAATAGAGGAGCCACGACGCCTCGCCCCCTGCAGCATTGAGCACAAACAGGCAGGAGCTCGCCAGGATCAGATACGTGACGATCATCCCCCGGCGCACCGTGATCCGGTCGGCCAGGGCACCGATGGCGAAGCCACCCACCATTCCGACGACGCCGATCACGCGCCAGACGTAGGCCGCAGTGTCGGCGCCATAGCCCGCTTCGCCTTCCAGGAACGCCGACAAGTAGGTCTGGTAGGGCATGCAGGAGAGCCCGTTGAGAAACATCATGAACAGGACCGCGGCCACCAGCCCCTTCGGCAAATCGTTCCAGCGCGCGCGAATCGAAGGCTTGGCGTGGCCGGCGTGCGATTCCGGCTCGCGACGGCGACCGAGCCCTCGCAGGCGAATGAAGCCCGCGATCGCAAGCAAGGCCACCAGCGCAAACGTTGCGATCCAGAGGGAACGCCAGCCGGCAGCGGGAAGAAGACTCGTCAGCAGGAGACTGTTGATGAACACCCCGTAGCTGGTGCCTGACGACACCAGACCCAAAGCCTTCCCCTGGTGTTCGGCCGGGACGATCTGTTGCGCGACTTCGACCATGGGAACCCAGATGGCCGCTGCGCACCCACCAAGAATGACGAGCAGCGTCGTCATCACGTAGGAGGTTCGGCGCCAGTGCCAACGCGCCCAACGCAAGCGCACAAGCGGCAATCGATCCGAGAATCATTGGGATGGCGCCAAAACGCACGGTCAGGATCCCGCTCACGAGCGCGCACACCATGAACCCGCCTGGACCAGGCCCGAGACCGTCCCCATCGTTCCGTACGAGAACGGAATTTCCTGCCGGATCGACTCCACCATCGCCGGGAACAGATAGACGCCGAACCCGTAAGTCGAAGCGACGAATCCCGTGAACAGCAACACTGCCTCGATGCTGCGAGGCCTCGCCAACGCCATGGGTACAGCCCTCATGAGGAATCTCCGAACGCCCGCATGACGCGCGGCAATCCGTAACCGCGGCTATGCGGCAAAGGCGATCATGTGGAACGCTTGCGCGTCTGCCGGATAGCGATAGGCCGCGGCGTGGGGGCAGGCGTTGCGGTCGAGACAGCCCAACGTCATGCAACGCAGGCCGGCGACCGAACGCACATGATGCACGCATGCCGCGTAGGCGAAACCGGTGCTGGAATAGGCGCCGACCGGACAGGACTTCAGGCACGGTTTTCCGACACAGGTATCGCACAGATGCGCCGCGTCCTCACCCGCCGCAATATCGATTTCCGCATCGAACAGCAGCGCGCCGCGATACGCGTGCCACAGGCCATAGCGCGGGTGCATGAGGATACCGACCGGCGACGGCTTCAGCCCCTCCGCGCGCATCGCCCATTGCTGGAACGGCACGAACGGCCTGTCGGAGGGCGAAACCGCCCGCGCCCCGACCTGCACCGCGACGGCGCCGATCACCTCGCGCGCCCAGGTGTCCAGCGGGTCGCGCAGGTCCTTCGGCTGGCGCTCGCGCCACGCCTGGAACTGCGGCCAGGCGGACGCGCCGGCCTGCCCGACCAGCACGACCGCGCGCGCCGGAAGCCCGGAGGGCCCCGGCGGCACGGCCTCTTCAAGTCCGAAATTGAAGCCGCCGCGCGCGATGAGCCCGTGGGCCGCAAGGGCCTCGTCGATCGACACCTCAAGCACTGGGGTATTCATACCCTTACGCCGCGGTGCGCTTGTCGCGCTCGATCAGCGCGTAGGCCGAATGGTTGTGGATGGACTCGAAGTTTTCCGACTCCACGACGTAGCGCTCGATGCGCTTTTCGGCGTTGAGCAGGCCGGCGACGTCGCGAACCATGTCTTCGACGAATTTCGGATTCTCGTACGCGCGCTCGGTGACGAACTTCTCGTCCGTGCGCTTGAGCAGACCGTAGAGTTCGCACGAGGCCTGGCTCTCGACGAGTTGCACGATCTCCTCGATCCACACGAAGCCGCGCGTCTGCGCGGTCACGGTCACGTGCGAACGCTGGTTGTGCGCGCCGTACTGCGAGATCTTCTTCGAGCACGGGCACAGGCTCGTCACCGGAACGACGACCTTCATCGTGAACACGTATTCCCCGCCTTCGCGCAGCTCCGCGACGAAGCTGACCTCGTAGTCCATCAGGCTCTGCACGCCGGACACCGGTGCGGTCTTGTTAATGAAATACGGGAAGCGTCGATCATTCCCGTCTCGGCCTCCAGACGCGCGACCATCTCGCGCAGCATCGGTCCGATCGACTCGACCGAAATCTCCCGCTCGTTCCCGTTCAGGATCTCGAGGAAGCGCGACATGTGCGTGCCTTTGAAATGCTGCGGCAGGCCGACGAACATGCTGAATTCGGCGACCGTGTGCTGCACGCCTTCGCTCTTGTCGCGCACGCGCACCGGGTGGCGGATGCCCTTGATGCCGACCTTGTCGATCGCGATCTGGCGCCGGTCCTCGGCGTTCTGGACGTCGTCGAGTTGCTTCATGTCCGTCATGTCGCTGTTTCCTCGGCAGGCGCGCGCTCTCGCCGTGTGCGCCGGCGGCCCGCCGGAGCGGCGCGCTCGGCAGCCTTGTTCTCGGGCAGCGTCACGACGGCGCGCAGGTTAGGGAAGGGATCGGATTTGTGCGGAATCGCCATCGCATCGACGAAATATTGCTGGAAGCTGGGTTCGACCGCGGTCTCGATCTTGTCGACGCGGCGCACGACCGTCTCGATCTCCTCGCGCCGCCCGCGGTTCAGCAGTGCGATGCGCGCGCCGGTGCCGGCGGAGTTGCCGACGGCGGCGACGTGGTCGAGCGGGCAGTCGGGGATGAGGCCGAGGATCATCGCATACTTGACGTCGATGTGGCTGCCGAACGCGCCGGCGAGGGTGATGCGCTCGACACGCTCGACGCCGAGCTTGTCCATCAGCAGGCGCACGCCGGCATACAGCGCGGCCTTCGCAAGCTGGATCGCGCGCACGTCGTTCTGCGTGATCTGCAGGGTGCGTGCTTCGCTCTCGAACAGCGTGTATGCAAAAGTCCGGCCGTTCGGCTTGATGCTCGGATTGCGTTCCGCGAGCGCGCCGTCGATCACGCCGTCCTGGTCGATGATGCCGGCGAGGTACATCTCGGCGATGACCTCGACGATGCCCGAACCACAGACCCCGGTGATGCCGGTCGCGGCCGTCGCTGCGGCAAAGCCTGCTTCGTCCGACCAGGCTTCGGAGCCGATGACCCTGAAGCGCGGCTCGAGTGTCACGGGGTCGATGCGCACGCGCTCGATTGCGCCCGGCGCGGCGCGCTGGCCGCAGCTGATCTGCGCGCCTTCGAACGCGGGTCCGGTGGGGCTGGAAGCGGCGAGCAGGCGGCTGCGGTTGCCGAGGACGATCTCGGCGTTGGTGCCGATATCGACGATCAGCGTCATCGCATCGGTGAGGTACGGCGTCTCGGACAGGATCGCGCCCGCGGTGTCCGCGCCGACGTGGCCGGCGATGCAGGGCAGCGCGTAGAGGCGGGCGTTGGGATGGATGCGAAGCTCGATCTCGGTCGCCCACAGGCCGGTGACGGCCTCGTCGGTGGCCAGCGCGAAGGGTGCGCCGCCGAGCTCGATCGGGTTAATCCCGAACAACAGGTGGTGCATGATCGGGTTGCCGACGAAGGTCGCTTCGAGGATGTCGATGACCGGGATGCCGGCTTCGGCCGCGAGTTCCGCGGCCAGCTCGTTGAGCGCTGCGCGTACCGCGTGCGTCATCTCGCCCTCGCCGCCCGGCTTCATCATCACGTACGAGACCCGGCTCATCAGGTCCTCGCCGAAGCGGATCTGCGGGTTCATCTTGCCCGCGGAAGCGACGACCTCGCCCGTCTGCATATCGCACAGGTGCGCGGCGATCGTCGTCGACCCGACGTCCACCGCCATGCCATAGACCTTCTCGCGCAGGCCCGGCCACACCCCGATGATGCGTTCGGAGTCGACCACGGCGACCGTGACCTTCCAGTCGCCCTGGCGCAGCGCGGATTGCAGCTCCTGCACGACGCGGATGTCGGCCTGAAGGTCGGTGAGCCGCCAGTCGAAGTCCAGCGCCTCCTTCAGGCGGCGCAGGTCGGACGACGGCAGGTGCATGTCCGGCTGCTGCACTTCGACGTAGTACAGCCGGACCGCGGGATCGAGCTCGATGTCGCGCTCCTCGGCGCGCTTGCGGACGATCTGGCGATGCACCTGACTGTCGGCGGGCACGTCGATCACGACGTCGCCGAGCACCGTCGTCGAGCAGCTCAGGCGCCGGCCGGAGATCATCGCGCCATGGGTCTTCTCCCAGGCCTGCTCGTTCTCGCTGCGCCCGCTGAGGTTGCTCGCACAGGAGTGCACGCCGTGCTTGGCGAATTCGCCTTCGCTCAGTTCGATCTGGCAGCGGCCGCACAGGCCCCGGCCGCCGCAAACCGAATCGATATCGACGCCGAGGGCGCGCGCGGCCTGCAGCACCGAGGTGCCGACGGGAAAGCGGCCGCGCCGTCCGGATGGGGTGAAAACGACAAGCGCGTCTTCGCTCACGTTGCTCTCCTGTTGAGGTTGGGGTTTTTGAGCGTAACGGACCGATTCGCGGTACTGCCCCTGTGGCCGGGGCTCACCCGCGCGGCCCGGCTTGCCTCAGGCCTCGACGCGGCGACGGCGGGTTTCGCGGCGGCCGCGCGCCTCGGCGCCGTCGGCACCCGCCGGCGGCACTTCGCGGAACTTGCGGATCCAGCGCATGCAGTCCTGGTCGTGGCCCATCAGCACGTCGGCTCCCATAATCGCGCTCATGATTTCGGTGTGCAGCGGGTTGGTGATCGCCGAGGTCATGCCCGACGAGATCGCCATGGCCATGAACGCGGCGTTGATGCCGTTGCGGTTCGGCAGGCCGAAGCTCACGTTCGAGGCGCCGCAGGTGGTGTTCACCTTGAGCTCCTTCTGCAGGCGGTGGCACAGCTCGAACACTTGGCGTCCGGAGGTCGACACCGCGCCGATCGGCATCACCAGCGGATCGACGACCACGTCGCACGCCGGGATGCCGTAGTCGGCCGCACGGTTGACGATCTTGCGCGCGATCTCGAAACGCACGTTCGGGTCCTGCGAGATGCCGGTCTCGTCATTGCTGATCGCCACCACCGCGGCGCCGTATTTCTTCACGAGCGGCAGCACCGACTCCAGGCGGTCTTCCTCGGCGGTCACCGAGTTCACGAGCGCCTTGCCCTTGTACACCGAAAGCCCGGCCTCGAGCGCGGCGACGATCGACGAGTCGATCGACAGCGGCACGTCGGTCAGCGACTGCACCAGCTTGACGGTCTCGGCGAGGATCGCCGGCTCGTCGGCGAGCGGGATGCCCGCATTCACGTCGAGCATGTGGGCGCCAGCGGCGAGCTGCGCCTCGACGTCCGCGATCACCCGTGAGAAATCGCCGTTGGCCATCTCGGCGGCCAGCAGCTTGCGCCCGGTCGGGTTGATGCGCTCGCCGATCACGACGAAGGGGCGCTCGAAGCCGATGACGACTTCCTTCTTGTGCGAGCTGATGATGGTATCGGTCATGTTTCCGTCCTTTGTGGATTGCGGCTGCCGGCGGGCACCGTGCATTGGGTTCTTGTCGTAGTAAAAGGCAGCGTCAGGCCGCGCGTCGTTGCTGGATGAGCGCCTTGGCGGTCTCGACGGCGACCCCCGCGTCGCGGCAGTAGGCGTCGGCACCCACGGCCTTGCCGAAGGCTTCGTTCAGCGGCGCACCGCCCACCAGCACGATGTAGTCGTCGCGCAGGCCTCCATGCCGCCTTTCATCGCGTTGGCCGCCATCAGCACTTCGGGCACGAACAGGATGCCGTCGCGGAAATCCACGCCGACGATGCGCATGCCCTCGACCAGCGCCTCGTCGAGCACCCGGCTCGCGCTCCAGCCGCGCGACAGCAGCAGGTTGGTGCCTTCGACGATCTCGTCGCGCAGGCCGTTGTAG